>JARPAQ010000050.1 GCA_029460375.1 Nitrososphaerota archaeon
ACTGGGAGAAGGATTTAACAGACAATTTGATACTTCTCAAACGACCATCTTTTTCTTAGCGTTGATGTCTTCCCTTGTGGCAGTAACTCTGCCTTTCACCCTGTTGGGGAGGAAGTATCTTCAGAGAATGACCGGGACCGAACAGATAGTGAGATCAGCTTTTTTACGTATGGCGCTAACTGAAGTCGCGGTTATACTCGGGATAGCTATATTTGTAGTGACAGATTCTTACGAGATGTACATACCATTCTTCCTCATATCAACCCTAGGCCTGCTACTGCTAAGACGCGAACTGAACGTCTATAGAGAGGTATTACACGCTCTCCATTAAGACGAGGATCGAAAAAACCGCATCGACATCTGCGTTGCTCTTGTCAAATAAATCTCTGGGAGAGCTTCAGCAGCGAATAAAACGTCCAGAATAGAGCGAACATGACCCACCCAATCATTATGGCGGGTGTTGTGGCTCCAAACTCCCATATCACTATCAGGCTTATGATCGGTGGGAACGTCAGCGTCATTGCTAGGAGGGTTGACTTCATAAAGAAGTCTAGAAAAGTGAACGGTGACTTTCCTGAGCCTCCCTTACCTATCAGCTCCTGCTGGTGGTGACGTTCTCCCATGCCTATCTGTTAAATCTTTAACAATTAGAGCATTTATGTCTTTAGTATATACAAAAATAATTGGCTATTATTGTAATAATTTGCACATATAGATATTGAAGTATATAGCGGATATCAACCGCTTGTCGGGTCCAGTAGTATCTCTACTTTTGGATCGATCTCTAGGCCCAAAACTTCTCTCCACGATGTGACAGTCGCAGGATACGTTAAGCGAATTACGTAATAACCCATCTTGGATATGGCGCTTGCCAGCGGCTCATGGATAAAGTAACGCATTCTATCAGAGCCTACTGTAATGAGATGTGTCAGATTGCCACTGGGACTCTTCGCCATGTAGACTATATCCCCTCTCTCATCTAAAAACCGCTTGATCTTTGCCTTGTCCTTCCTTAATGGTAGTCTAGGTACTATCCATGCGAAGATAAGTCCAAGCAATCCTGATAGCCCGACTAGTGTGGCCCAGAGGGCGTCGTTTTGAATGGTTCTGATTGATCTTAACCCTCCTTTGATGTATTCTTCGATTTCAGCCAGCCGATTAGGGGTGAAGACTCTTCGCCCATCAGGCATTATGAATACGCTTCCTCTGGGGGCGATGAGAATTACTTGTTTCTTGCTTTCGGTGTCTTCACGAGAGATATTAACAGCGCTCTTGGATAGAATTTGGAATTTTAATAGTGCGACGCTTAGGTCGACAATCCGGTTCTTCTTGGTTAGAGTCTCTAAAACGAGGGACTGTTGATTTCTGGGTGTTTGAGCTGATTTCACAACTAAACGTGGAACGCCTTCATTTATATATATTATGTTGGGATATATAAAATATATAGAACATATACTCATTTAGAAAATAAGATGTAACAGGTACTTACACAGTAGCACTTTCGGCAGAGTAGAGAGAACAGAATCAGCCGCCTAGAATCAGTATCGCCACGACTATCCCATAGATGGCTATCGCTTCACCAAGCGCGGTAATAATGATAGCTGTTGTTCTCATTTCAGGTCTCTCAGCCGTAGCAGCAAGACCAGCAGAACCAGCCTTACTGATAGCATACCCAGCTGCCAACGCAGCCGCAGTGAAGGCCAGTGAGGCTGCGAAATATCGGCTTGTGTCGGTGAGGTTTGTGCCCTCTTCTTGGGCGAAAGCTGGTGTTATAACCAGTATACCTAAGACGAATATTATCAGGGTGTGTCTATAATTCATTTCGATGTTCGCCTCGAATTCGCATCGTAGGTTTTTTCAAATTGCTTATAAGTCTTGCCCAGCAGTTCTTTTATTTTGAGGTCTACTTCTTTGCTTACTTCTTGAAATTTTGATTCAACCTCTTTACGGGCTTTGCTGAACTCCTTCTTGGTAGGTTCCTCTACGCCCATTATGCTCCACTTTCCTTTCGTTTCTCTATGGCCGCTTTTACGTGTTTGAGCTTCACGAAGTCTTCTCGCTCCCTCTCTTCCAACGTGGAGGTTATGAACTTTATTGAATCTTTGTAGTCAGGAATTATGATATATTCCAAGGCATTTATGAGCCTCTGAGTCTTCTCCAACTCCTTTGCAAGTCTGAAGATAGCATTCTCAGCCTCGGCTGCTCTGCAGATGTTGGGTAGAACTCTCCTCATCATCTGGGTGGCGGTGTCCAGTGAAGCACTGGTGTCGGCGAACCCGTATGTCAACTCTAACTCCTTCTCTGATATCTGAAGTGTAGGAACCTGGATATCCACTATCTGTCTCACGTTCGCTGTCACATCCACTTGGCTGGGAGTAGTCATAGATATCGACTCAAGATTGGATGACCCGACTTTTAGGTATGCGTTGAAGAGGGCGCGGTATGCTTCTGACAGTGGCTCCCACATCTTGTCTCTAGCACTGGTGGCATCCTCTATGAGATCATCTAGTCTTCGCAGTAGGACGTCTCGTTTATCTTCAAGTATTTTGTGGACAGATTTCGCTACCTGTAGGCTCTTCTTGATGCGTATCAGCTCTATCTTGGTCGGTAAAGGTCTTCTGCCAGATGCTACCGACAACCTGTCTTCTCCTCACCATCTACTTCCGCTTATACTTGTCTATATACGTCTGCTTTATCTTCGTCAATTCTTTTTCAGGTATGATTGAGAGGATGTCCCAAGCTATAGAAAGAGTCTCTTCTATAGTTCGGTTCTCTTCGTAACCCTGTTTAAGAAACTTCTTCTCGAAGACTTCTCCGAAGTCAAGATACTTCAGATCCGTACCTGCCAACCCCGCCTTCCCCACAATCTCGGCAAGCGCCCTCAACTCTTGGGCACGAGCATATCCTGAGTAGAGTTGATCACTTACGTTCTGATGATCTTCTCTGGTCCTGCCTGCACCTATACCGTCTTTCATAAGCCTGCTGAGGCAGGATAAGACGTTGATAGGTGGGAAGATCTCTTTACGGAAGAGGTCTCTCCCGAGAACTATCTGTCCCTCAGTGATGTACCCTGTTAGGTCGGGTATAGGGTGAGTTTTATCGTCACTAGGCATAGAGAGTATAGGCATCTGCGTTATACTCCCCTTCTTACCCTTAATCCTACCCGCACGCTCATAAATCGAAGCCAGATCAGTATACAGATAGCCTGGATAGCCCTTGCGCCCTGGAACCTCTTCTCTAGCAGCACTGATCTCACGAAGAGCCTCCGAATAGTTGGTCATATCAGTAATTATCACCAGCACATGCATATCCAAGTCAAAAGCAAGATACTCAGCCACCGTCAACGCCACCCTCGGCGTAATAATACGCTCTATAGCAGGATCATCCGCAAGATTGAGGAAGAGGGTGCTCCTCTTTATCGCGCCGCTTTCCTCCAGAGACTTTCTGAAGAAGCGTGATTCACTATGCTGGACACCTATAGCCGCGAATACGACCGCGAATTCTTCACCGCTACCCTCCACACTAGCCTGTCGAGCTATCTGTGCTGCGAGCATGTTGTGAGGTAGTCCTGCTCCTGAAAATATGGGGAGCTTCTGCCCTCTGATGAGCGTGTTCATACCGTCGATTACAGATATACCTGTCTGAATGAAGTCTGTCGGATAGTCTCTCCGCTCAGGGTTTATCGGCTGACCGTTTACATCTCTAAAATCTTCACCTACAGGTTCAGGGAGACCGTCTAAAGGTCTTCCTAGACCGTCGAATATTCGGCCCAGAACATCCTCTGAAACCGGCATCTCCATAGTCTTGCCTAGAAACCGAGACTTGGTCCCTATTACTGATAGGCCGGTTGTACCTTCGAAGACCTGGACAACAGCCCTGCCTCCGCCGACCTCCACAACCTTTCCCAGCCTAGTCTCACCTGACTGGGTTGATATCTCAACTAGCTCATCGAAAGCGGATCTCGTAACACCCTCCAGTATAAGTAGAGGACCCCTTATCTCCGCAACCTTCGTATACTCTATCCCGCCGACAGACTTACTTGACAATCGTCTCAGCCTCCTTGCCTTTACGCATCTCTTCGAACCCCTTCAACATCTCCTTATAAATCCCATCGAACTTATCAAGCTCCGTGTTAGGAATCTCGTATTTAGATCTTATAATCTTCGTGATGATAGGCATAGCCCTAATATCCTCCAGCGGAACCCCACTTCTCAAGGCAGAAAGAGCAGCCTTATAGAATCCAACCAGAATCCTAAGCTGCTTAACCTGCTTCGCCGGACTGCAGTACGTATCAATTTCGTCGAAGGCGCTC
>JARPAQ010000051.1 GCA_029460375.1 Nitrososphaerota archaeon
ATCTTTCCTACGAACTGTGTGTTCAGGTTTCTCCGTACGGCTGCGTTTATCCCTATTTCTCCCGCTATCCCTTGAGATAAGAGGCTGATGCAGAGTTTATGGGTTCTACCGAGGGCGCAGAGATCAATCACGATATCCGTAGTCTCTTCTTGGATGCCATTGGGCTTGTAGGGGCAGTACTGTGGTGCTTCATCCACCACCAAAGCGAGGTTCAGGTCCTCATCGTTCTGCATAAGCTCCATGATGTAGTTGGCGAAGGTGAGAAACATAGAGAGCTTTTCATCGCGACCCGTCTTCTTCATATCCACAATAAGAGTATGCTTCGCCCTGACCTCGTCCAAGAGATCAGCAACGCTCTTCGTCCCCAAGATGTTCCCTATTTCAGACTCCTTCAACCGTCTCAACCCACGTTTGAAACGCTGCTCATCATCAAAAGCCCTGCCGGTAATAGCCCGGTTTGGATTCAACTCATTCACCACGCTCTTTTCAAGCGTATATCGAAACTCGCTCAACTTCAAGCCTCTCCACTTCTCGCCGTAAATGAACTCTTCAAGCGCTTGAGTAACGTTGCCGCCGCTATACTTTGAGTAGCCAAAGTTCCTCATCTTCTCAGTCAAGTATGCCGCAACCGCCTCAGAGTCCAAGGCGATCTCAGGTATGCTGATGCAGCTACTCTTAGGATAGTGAGGAGCATAGTCTCGGCCCTTCCAATCCAGAACCAGCACATCATACCCCGCCTTCTGCAGAAGCGGGATTATCTGATAGCGCGCAAGAAAGGACTTTCCTCCTCCAGTCGACGCAAAGACACCCATATGATACGAAATGAATGAAGAATCAACAGGGACATCCCAGCTGGCCTGCCCTTCATAATGACCTAGCGTTGCCTGATGCTTCTTGTTCGCTAGATACTTCATAGGCTCGTCGCTCGCCTCAAAGATGTAGACTACGGAGCCGGGTGCCAGTATCTTCTTGTTCTGCTGCACCGAATCCCCCATCTCACCAATGACTGAAAGGGCGAAGTCGTATGTCTCCTTAGCCATAGAAGGTTTCCCCCCTATCCTAGCGTAGGCTACGCCGGGGTGATATCCTCCGGGTTTCAGGTTTTCGTTAGAACCTAACCCGCGCCTCAGGACGGCGAGTACCTTGCCTTCATTGCGGTTCTCCACCGTCACGAGATCTTCAGCTCGTACCTTCTTCTCCTCTCCTTCGTTAAGTATCACTCGGGCATCAGTTTCAGTTGAGTCGCTGGCAATTATGCCGATGGGTCTCACGCGGCCACCTCCTCGGGTTGTAAGAGCTGTGTAAGCTTAAGGTTACGTGTAGCGACTATTAGTTGTGTCGACTGCTTAAGGTTCTTCAATATATCCGCTAAACCCTGTATCCCGTTTTCATCCAGCCCTTCTTCAGGCTCGTCTAATAATAGTATAGGGGCTGTTTCAAGCTGGTTGGCTGCGAACAGTAGGGCGAAGCTTATCGCGACGTTTTCACCCGTGCTCATCTGGTTGGGATGTATCCATCTGTCGTTCACCATCCCCTTAACCTGAATAATCTCTCTACCCCGTATCTCCGTGGTTTCGAAGTCGACATCCTTCAAACGTTCGTATGGGTAGATTCTTCTGAAGGTCTCTTTGAATGATGCTCTAAGGCTGTCAAGCTGGCTTACCCGTGCTTCACTCAACGTGTCTATTAGGGTTGTCTTTATCCTCTGCAGCCTATCCTTAAGCTCTGTAAGTTTCGCTATCTTCGAATCGACCTGTTTAACCGTCACCTGCTCCATCCGTCCATAGAGGGATCTGTATGTCATCACCTGCTCTTCGAGGCTGCTCTTTCTGATGTCGAGCTCACGTGCCTTCTGTATCAGCTCATTACGTCTGTTCAAAGAGTCTTCCGCGTTCTTCAGCTCTTCAGCAGGCACAGCTTCAATCGATACTCGGGTTATCTCATCTTTCAGCCGTTTAACTTGAGTCTGAAGCATCTGAATCTTCTCTCGGCTCTGCTTAGCCGTTTCAAGAGTTTGACTCTTCGAACCTAGCTCCACTTCAAGCTGAGTCACCTCACCTATCATACGTCGATACTCATCATCGTAGTGCCTAAACTTCCCCAGTGCATCTGACGATATCAGAGCTCCACAGACAGGGCAGGTGGGTATCTCGTCAAGCTTCCTTCCTTCTAAATCAAGAACCTGCATAACGGCTTCAAGGAACGCTATCCTCTTCTGAGATGCGTCGTACCTCGCCTTAAGTTCACTAACCGTCTCCTCCACCTCGGCTGCAACCGTCGGGAGGACAGCTATCTGATCCTCATACTCCTTTACGAGTGACTGCTTGCTCTGAATTTCAGCGTTCTTTCTCAAATTTTCCTCTGCCCGCCGCTTAGTGTCTTCGGCCCATCCGTATCTTTCACCCTCTCTTTTCAGCTCTTCAGAGACCTTAACCCCTTCTTCAGATACGCGTTTCAGCTCTTCCTCTGCTTTAGCCAGATTCTCTTTTACTGTTGATACTTGGCTCAATTCTTCTCGCATCTTCTTATGGTCTTCTATTCTTCGCTCGATGTAGGCGGTGCTGATTTCGGATGCTATCTGGTTGTACTGTGATAGTCCGAGAAGCGTATCGATCCTAAAGGTCTTTTCGGTGGGTGCACCTAGGAATAGTGTAGCTATCTCCCGCCCCTCTATGAATATGTTTTCGCTCAGCTTCGGCATCTCTTCGATATTCGTCTTCACGGTTGTGGA
>JARPAQ010000052.1 GCA_029460375.1 Nitrososphaerota archaeon
AGCTAATAAAGGAAGCATCGCCGGTATTGCTTCAAAGGGTATACTGAAACCTAGAGGTGGAGGCATCGGTAGTAAAAGCACGTTTACAACCGTCATAACTGCCACCCTTGCGGATACACCGAGAATCAGAGCGAGCCAGAAGAGCCAAGCACTATTATGAAGCCTTGAGCTAAGTCCCGCCATGCGATACGCAAGGAGTATCCCCAGCATCATAGAAAAGATAGCTATCAGGTTGTAAATAGGGCCTGACTGAATCTGGCCGGGGAAGATTATCATTAGACTTAGGAAGTTTATTATGGCGACAGATATTCCTAGACGGGCACCGTATAGAAAGAATGCTGCGATTATCGGGATCTCCCATAGCTCATAGATAAGAAATGGAGCGTAGGGTGCAGGGATCTTCAGCGGAGAGGTGTGAAGTATTATGGCGAGTGCTGCGAATACTGCTGCTGCAGTTATGGCTCGGCTTCGTGGTAATGTGCCGATGCCTGTTGGCAATGTATTGCCTGTCTTTTCAAATGGTTTCGACAAAAATTGCACACCTACTTCTCATTCGAAACATTAATAAGTTTTTGGTAATTACCAATAAAAGAGTAGTTTATGCATTTCAGGTCTAAGACACCCTAACTTAACGTCCTTATCTTAAGCCCCGTGGCATCCTCAACGACCTTCAACACACTCTTGATAACTGTCCCAACATCAGCATTAACAGTGAAAGAAGCCGCTGAAGGATGACCCCCACCGACACCACCCAGACTCGCCGCAACCTTCTCTGCGACATCACCACCAAGATGTATCCCCACCGCCTTATGAAACCGCTGATTAGCTCTTAAGCAGCACCTAGACTCACCACTATTCTCACCCGCCGCCACAGCCAAGTCTACACCGAGATCTACGAGCGCCCTCGCAACAGAGGCATGGTAAGATCCTACCTCCGTAGATCCTATTATCCAATCGCCTAAACGGTGTAAAGAAAGCCTCTGAGCACCTTTAAGACGCGCAATCCGCTCTGAACTCTCCCTTAAAACACCTAGTATCCTAATAGATCCTCCAATAGACGCTCCTCTTCCGCACAACTCCGCTACAATCTTAACGGTGCGGTAATCCGCCAACTTCAGATGCTGAGAGTCGAAGATTATCCCAGTGAGCAGAACTTGCGCCACGGCCTTGGATACAGGAAGCTTAAGGGCGGTAAGTATATCGTATATTACTTCACTAGTGGACGTTGCAGATTCGTCAAGCACAACATAATCAGCTACACCCTTAACTGAACTGCTCAGAGGGTGATGATCCAGAAATACCTTCACGCACCCAGCAGCCTTCAGCGGCTCAACGAACTCTCCGAGAAGAGCCAGATTCCCAGTATCAACCACCACAGCAATATCAGCACGTTCAAAGTTGGGTTTCTCAACCAGCCGGACAGGATACTTAGAAGCGACTCTCTTAGCGGGGATGCTTAGACCATCCGGCGCAACTACCGAAACCGACACCCCCTTCCTGAGCCTCCGCAAAATATAGGCAACACCATACGCTGCACAGTACGCGTCTACATCAGCATGCCTGTGGCAGACAACCACAGCCCGCTTAAGCAGTTCAGGTCTTACATAAGGGAAATCCGTTAAAGCTCTGCGGTACCGCTCAGTTACTCTTCGGCTGCGTCCTCCCACGTGTAGCTTCTTCAATCTTGGCACGAATCTCCTTCAGACTCTCCCGTAAACGGTTCTCCTGCTTAGCTAGAACAGTCACCCTAGTGTTTCCGAGCTCCCTTCTCTCTTCAAGCTCCTTTAACATAGCATCTTTACCAGTCTTTATTAGCAGCGAACCCGCCGATTTATAGACTGGCGTGTCAGCTGCCGCCTTCGAGAGCTCCGACAAAGCCTTCTCCACCTCTGTCAACTCCATCTCAACCTGCTGCTTCTGAACCAACACCGCTTGGAGACTCTGCTGAGCCTGCTCAAACCTGACAAGATGTTCACGAAGCCAAGGAGGAACTTCTCCTCCACTCATAGTATGGCACTGTTACAACGCTCTTACTACAGCATAGATAAGCCTTTTTCAAACCCGAGCTAAAGTTGAGAGGAAAGAGTTTCAGACGACGCCTTTACGAGGTTGAAATAGGAGTTCACACCAGCTCTCAGATCCGCCAAATCTGTAGCCCTCAGCTTCAATTTGAGACTCTCACCGTCCACCTCCACCGCAGTCTTTACAAACCTCTCTGAACTAAGCATCACTTCAGGCTTCAACGCCTCTGAAATAGCTCTACATACTTCGGAACCAAAAGTGAACTCGATAACCGCCGAGGCTTCCACCAACCGCGGCGTAGAGAAGCTGGCTGACTTATGTAACGACATCGTAGGCTCCACCGGCAACCTTGAAGCCACACATATTACACAACCATATACCGGCGTTCTCTCGTTTGAACTTCATTGAACCACACTCTGGGCAACTACGCTTCTGCTTCAGGGTGCGAAAGACCCTGCTGTACTGCTTTCGGACAGTAGATCCATACTTTTGGCCCAGACCTTTTAACGCAGCTTTATCTCTTCTTCTTCCCACGCTCTACACTCTTCTTTATTATCTGCCTTACCGCTTCACCCTTCTTCAAAGATGTATCGGCTGCGAACGTTATCTGCTCTGTAGAGAAGCCACCAGCACACCCCTTTTGACCTGCACAGAGAATACTCTTATCTGCCGATGTGAGCGTGATCCTCGCAGTCATAACGGCCTCCTCATCCAGCGTCGGGTCAACTATTATCGTATCATCAATTACCGCCATAGTAATGGAGACAGGTATCAGTTTCGTAGACAGAGCCACAATCTTACCAGTATCTTTGACTTCTCCGTCTTTGGTAACCGAGTACTTAGGCATCTTAGCTGAAACCAGAGCAGATATCGCTGCATATGACGCTGCATCGAAAAGGTTTCCACCCACATTCAGGACACTTATATCTACAAATACTGCCAGCACCGTCTTACCCTCAACTAGGCATAGCTTAGAAAGGTCAATCATCCCAGATTCACGTACACCTCTATCAACAACCCTAGCCAACTCTATGGCCTCCTCATTAGGAGGACCCGGTTCAGCATAAGCCGATGCTATAGGCAGAACTTCAGCGGTCACTATTAGCAGACCCTTATCCGGAGTATCGTCAAAAGGCTTACCTGTCTGAATCTTTACTCCCGCTATAACCTCCGTATTGCCAAGTCGAACCTTCGCTGAACCGTTTGCCTTCTCAATAAACCCGATTTCTATCGAGATAGGCCTC
Source organism: Nitrososphaerota archaeon (assembly GCA_029460375.1). Classification (GTDB taxonomy): domain Archaea; phylum Thermoproteota; class Nitrososphaeria; order Nitrososphaerales; family JACPRH01; genus JARPAQ01. Next base: position 3,267 of record JARPAQ010000052.1, read on the forward strand.
ATATCAAGTAGACCTCTACCGTCAAGACGTTTCCCCTTCGATACCACTTCGAGCATCTGATCACGTTTAAGATGCTCCACCACAACAGCTTTCTTTCCAGCCATAACCTACGCCTCCACTTCACCCTTACCGAAATACTTCTCCGTCAAGGCTTTACGCTGCAGTTCGTACACCTTCATACACCCGTCTTTAGCGAGGTTGAAAGCCTGTTCAAACTCTTTTCGTGTAAACTTACCGTCAAGCTGCAAAAGAGTAACCTTTCCAAGGTTGGGCAGTATCGCTAAAGGCATATCTGCATCACCTTCTTTATCCTCAGTATCATCGAGATCTAAAGCAACCTTACCAGCTATCTTCCCCGCAGCACATCCTGCAGCGAGGTCGGTCATATTTATCCCAGCGTCTGCCAGCGCCAATGAAGCCGCAGATACACCCGCGCACCTTGAGCCGCCATCAGACTGCAGAACCTCGATATATACAGCTATGGCAGTCCTCGGATAGTCGGTCAGAATCAGCGTAGGCTCCAAAGCTTCTCGAATCACCTTGGATATCTCAATCTCTCGCCTAGATGGCGCAGGGTTCTTCCGAGTATCTGTCGAGAAGGGGGTCATATGGTAGCGGCATCGAAGTATAGCTCTGTCCGGGACAGACATATGTTTTGGATGGACATCCTTCGGTCCGTAGACCGCTGCCATTATCTTGTTCTTCCCGAACTCTATATATGCTGAGCCGTCTGCATTCTCAAGGACTCCAACCTCCATCTTTATCGGTCGGAGTTCGTTGAGTTTCCTACCATCCTGCCTCAAACCTTTCGAATTTACTAAATTACTCATTCTTTTCACCTTCACTCAACCTAGAAAGAAGATTCTGAACCTTCTGAGTCAAATCTGCTGTGTGCGCCTCTTTATCAATAAGATTCAGCGCATCTATCGCCAAAAGGATACCTTCAGCAGGCCCAGATATGACGATAAGCCCATTCTGACCAACTGTCAACCTACAGTTAGTACCGGATTCCACCGTCTTTATCATTGACCCCTTCTTTCCAATAACTCTAGGAACCTTTGTGGAAGATATCTTCACAACTTCCCCACGGTTTATACGCCCCAACCCAGGGCCTGAAACAGATAACAAAGGATCCCTAGTTCTATCAAACGCAGAAACCTTTGCCAATATCACGTCACCAATTGCAAACTTATTAGTGAGCGAATCACGAGCCGGCGAGTAATCTCTTCCAAAGACCGACTGAGCAAGCAGATACGCAGAGAAGAAGGAATTTATATTGACCTCCCAGGCGAAGGCAGAGTAGTCTACGATCTTACCGACCACGAGATCATCTACTCGCGGTATATAGGGCCCGGATAAAGGTATCACACGTACAGAATCAGATGAAACCTCCGCCATACCTACTCTGGTCGAGTAGAACTTATCATCTACTCTAAAGACATTGGTGGTCCTATTGTACTTGCCCTCTGTCACGAGTTCACCGGGGATGACATACTTTCTCTTTATTTCGGACATACACACCTACCTCAAAACACTAGCTTGAGCAGAACCCTTTGTAACAGCACCCAGCCTCTCCATCAGAGATGAGTGAACACCTGCTGGAATCTCCACCAAAGCGGTGAGAGAGCCGTCTGAACCCCACTCTTCATTCAGAATTTCGCCAACCCCCTTTATCACACCGATAGCCTGGGGTGAAAATTGTGGAGGAACCTTGACCCTAAGTTTCATCTTCTCCGACTTTAGGGGTACAATAGTTCTTAATTGATCTATAACCATCTTCGTCTGCTCCTGAGCATCCTTAAAGGGATCTATAGACACCCTGACCTCCTGTAACGCCTGCTGAATTCTAGTAGGCGGATGAGGAAGCCCTGTTCTGGGGTCTATGTAGTTTCGAGCTATTATGGAGATTATCTGTTTACGTTTATCCTCCATCATCTTACGTCTCTGCTCGGTGGTGAGTTGAAGCTCCCCTTTCTCCAGAACTATCTTAGCAGCCTCCGCATGGTTAATCGTATTGAAGTGCTTCTGAAGCTTCTCCGAACTTACCCTTAGTCCTTTTGAAGAATCAGAGTAGACTTCATCTATAGCTATCACTTGAGACAACTCAACATTCCGTCCTAGCTTAAAGTTAAGAGCGTTGTCTGGGTGAACCAAAATCTCGAAATGGTCACCGCCCACCGTAAGGCGGACAGTTGTAAACTTGCCAGACATCTATTTTTCCCTTCCCCATTTTCCAATTCAAGACTACTTCCGAGGGGCTATAAAAAGAAGATGGTCATCAGAATATTATGTGATGACCATGATGTACTTTTCTAAACGAAGTCTACGCTTGCGCTGGCTTCGATGCTCCGCCGCTAGGCTGCCTATTCTTGGCCTTTGCAGCGTACTTTTCAACTTCTTGTTCCGATAGTCGTCTCATCTTCTTGGTATTCGTATCTATTATTGCCATTTTGATGTGTTGAGAACCGGATTTATCTTCGCTTATTTGGTAGACTGATTCTATAGCCATTACACACGCTTCTTTCAGACTTAGGCTGCTGGCATAATTCTTCTCAAGATACTCTATGACTTGATCGCTACCCGCACCTATGGCGATGGCGCTGTATGACATGTAGGTTCCGCTGGGATCTGTTAGAAATAGCTCAGATCCTCCTTGATCCACTCCTGCGATTATGAGTGACACCCCGAACGGCCTAACTCCGGCATACTGAGTGAACTGCTGTGCAAGATCAGCTATTTTACGCGCCACTGTTTCGACACTTGCAATTTCATCGTAGACCAGACGGTTGCTCTGAGCTGTTATTCTAGCCTGATCCACCTGTGATCGTGCATCAGGGATGTATCCTGCTGCAACTACGCCTAAATGATCATCGACTTGGAATATCTTCTGGCTCATGCTTCCGCTCTGGAGCTTCCTACTCTTCTCTTCAACTACTAATACTACGCCTTCTTTGGATTTTATGCCGACTGCAAGAGTTCCTCTTCTCACTGTCTCTATGGCGTACTCAACCTGATACAGCCTGCCATCTGGTGAAAATACGGTTATGGCTCTGTCATATCCTGATGCTGCTGGAAACAATTGTTACACCTATCATTAAGGGAAAAAGTGAGCCTGATTTAAATGTTTTAACTATACTCTATGTTGATGCGAAAGGTTTGGGTAGCGTCAAAGAGTCTCTGGTATTTACAGGCCATCCTCTTGTCAGGGCTAGGCATAGAACCACATTTGAAGTTACGAAGGAGCCCAGGCTTTCTGAAAAGGGTGACTGCATCATCGGCGTTAACGCCAACAAATCGGGTGTAGATTTTGATTCTAGTTTCAGGAAGATGCTCTCAGATGATCTGACAGTTGTGACGATAACGATCATGGTGGATGGTGAACGCTTCGTAGTTAAGGCGAAGGGGCATCATGCTCTGACGTTGTCTCACCCTGAGGATCTGGTTGTAAGGACGAGCTCCTATGTCTGTTCTCGAACATTGGCGGTTCAGGCCGATAAGGCTGCTGCAGATATCCCCAGACAGGTTGTATCTAGGCTTAGAGATCCTGATGCTAGAGGCTATATGGAGATACTGTTAGCGCGGGTTTGACGCTGACCGTCTCTTTCTCGCGTCTGATATGAGGTCTGTAAGGGCGGTAAATGCTTGGCTGATATCAGCCATGCGTACGGCAATAATCGTGTCTGTATAGCAGCTGACAGTATCCTCGATATTCACATGCCTTCTTGAGACTTGGTTATAGAAGGCTACGGCGCACCCGGGGGTCTTGATTATCTCCTTAGGACTATGCATTATGATAGCCGCAAGGTTAGTCTCCTTCTCAAGTATATCCTCCTCTCTGAAAGGCGCGATTACGTTTTCAAGCAGTCTCTGATCAATTATGAGAGTTATAGCAGATATGCTTTCTGAAACCTGCAGGAAACCCTCTTGGTGTGTTGCGAGCAGCCGCCTCACAGTTTCGAGGGCACGTTTAGTCTTTTCTACAGAGACCTTCGCTATATCCGTCCTGACGTTGACCACGCTCTCCGCGATTATCCGAGATACCTGTGCAGAAGGCTGTTTGTAGTCTCCTCGGATACGTTTTATAGACGTTATCAGGCTCTCAGTATTCACTTCATGACCTACCGCCGCTTCGACCTTCGGAGCTATGAGGCGCGCTATCGCGCTGACGTTGCCGTATCCGCGTTGTAGAGAGTCCTGTATGGATATGTCTCCGTCTACTACTTCTTTAACGGCGCGGGATATTGTCAGTTTGACCAATTTCGGAACATCCAATTATGTAATCAAGAGTTTTTGAACAAAAAATATAAAAACTTTGCGTATGCAGCCAGCCTCGCAGTAGATGAAGAGAAAGATAGCCTTAGCCTATTCAGGCGGCTTAGATACGTCGGTCGCCTTGAAGTGGATTCAAGAGAAGTATGATTCGGATGTAGTGACCGTCACGCTGGACATCGGTCAACTAGAGGACATCAGCGAGATCGAGCAAAAGTCACGGCAAGCCGGGGGAATAAAGCACTATACAATAGACGCGAAGAAGGAGTTCATCCAAGACTACATATTCCCCTCGATACAAGCCAACGGCCTTTACGAAGGCAAGTATCCTCTAGGAACAGCATTAGGACGACCGCTCATAGCCGCCAAACTTGTCGAAGTAGCTAAGAAAGAGGATTGTTTTGCTGTCGCACATGGGTGTACTGGAAAAGGGAACGATCAGGTTAGAATTGACGTTACAGTTCAGGCGATGAACCCCCATTTGAAGGTAATTGCACCAGTACGCGAGTGGAATCTTACACGAGATCAGGAGGCAGCTTACGCGGAGGCTCACAGCATCCCTGTCTCACCCAAGAAGACTGTGTATAGTATAGATCAGAATCTTTGGGGTCGGGCGATTGAAGCGGGCCCGCTTGAAGATCCTGCTGTTGAGC
>JARPAQ010000053.1 GCA_029460375.1 Nitrososphaerota archaeon
ATAGACTTTGTTAGCTTGTAGAATTAGGAGAATTACCTGTTTTAATATTGGCCCGAGCTTCGAGGCATTAACTTTTTAAGATGGGTAAAGGCTGACGGGTAGTATGAGTATTCAGCTCAACGGTGTAGAGATTGAAGATACATTCGCAGAAGCATTCCCTATGCTCGCTGGAAGAATATTGATAACAGCCCAGAATGAGAAGTGGGCCAAGACCGCAGCGGCAACAGCTACAGGCTTCGCATCATCAATCATAATGTCACCCGTGGAAGCAGCCATGGAAGGCCCCATTATACCGCCTGATAAGACGCCTGACGGAAGAGTTGGCGTAATGATACAGATGTACCACACCTCAAAACCCGAACTTAAAGGACAGATGATGGCCCGGCTCGGCCAATGTATACTTACCTGCCCAACGACAGCAGCCTTCGACGGATTACCTTCTCTAAAACGGAAGCTGAAGATAGGAGACGCCATCCGCATGTTCGGAGATGGCTTCGAAAAGAAGGACACCATAGGCGGTAGAAAGGTCTGGAGGATACCGGTCATGGAGGGCGAGTTCATTTTGGAGGGAAGATTCGGAGTCAAGAACGCAATAGCAGGAGGAAACCTCCTCATTATGGCGAAAGACCAACTATCGGCGCTTGAAGCGGCGGAGAAGACTGTAGAGACGATTCAGGAGCTGCAGGCAGTTGTATTAACCTTCCCGGGAGGGATATGTCGCTCAGGTTCAAAGACGGGTTCTATGAAGTATAAGCTAGCAGCCTCCACCAACCACCCGTTCTGTCCCCAACTGAGAGAAGAGGTTTCTGAAACACAAATACCTGAAGGAGTGAACAGCGTCTACGAAGTCGTCTACAACGCTCTCGACCAAGACCTCCTTATGCAGGCTACAGCGAAAGGCATCAAAGCGGCTTCAAGCGTACCCGGCGTAGTGAAGATATCTGCTGCGAATTTCGGCGGCAAACTCGGCCCAGTCCAGATAAGGCTGAAAGAGGCCGTAGAGTTAGTTTAGAGGCTTCACAACCACAACAGGGTAGTGGGCCACCCTCTCCAACATCTCCCATGTGACATCTGTAAGTCCTACTCCGAAGCGCTCAGCCATATGCCACGGGGTTCTCCCTGCACCTACACCTCTCGCTCGGTTGGCGGTTTCAGCTATGTTCAGGAGGGACTCTGTGCTTTGATATTCACCAGCATAACCTACGGGTGTAGCTCTACGTTTACATCTAAGCATCCTGCATGTGATATAGGTTGCAACGCCTCCTCCAGCAGTTATGCCTGAAATGGCCTTAGGCAGAGGGGTATAGTTCTTTCCACCGAGCCTGTACGTCTTATCAGTGTCCACGATCATCACCGATACTCTTCGTCCTGTTTCACGCAGTATCAGACGGTGAAGCTCTTCAGCCTCCTGCTGGGGGTTCTTCAACGGTAGGCAGGCATAGGCGTATGGGAGGTTGGTCACATCTATCCCTCCTTCAGACCCATGTCTAAGAGCTTGCAGAAGACCTGCGTAGGTTAGGCAAATCTGCTTATGCGCTGCGCCTTCGTTCAACGGGTAGTTCCGCAGTCTAAACCTAGTCTTGCGCGTCATATGGCACACTCTTCCCAGCAGATACCCCCATATCCAGCGCATCCAAACCTTTGACAGTAACCTCGCCGTCAAACTCGGTTTGACTATACTCTCATCGATAATCTGGTTCTTAGCGATCGACACAGCCTTCTCCGAAACTACTACAAAGTCCCCGTCTGAAGCTACTTCAGAAATATTCTTCAAGATAATTGAACGGTAATCAGCATACGGCCTCCAGTACCCTGTCCTTAAAGCAGTAGCTTTATACCTACTGAGCTCTCCAGAATTAATCTCAACCGTACGCGACTTCTGTACAGACAGCTTTATTCCCCCGCAGAATATCCTCAACCCGATCTGGAAACCTTCCGTTCACGATAAAGCACCGCATACGGCTCGACTTCAAAAGATTTGGCATATATTCATCTACACACCCCGGCTCAACATCAGAATCCATAGATCGAACAGAAACTCTACTCAAAAGACGGCTCGAACCACGTTCAGTTAAACCATCCACAGCCTTAACCAACAATAAGCTCTCGGCACCTATCTGCCTAGCCACAAAAGCCGCAATTGAGTCAGAAGTGACACCCCAAGACTGCGAGAGCGAACTTTCATTAAAAATCATACGAGAGGCTAGAAGAAGGGCTACCTTACCCTCTTCGAAGCATTCAGCCGCATCTCCAACATCATATATGAGCCGAGAAGAGCCTTGCAAGAAGCTCTGAAGAAGCAACCCGTACTGATCCATAGCAAGTACAGCCATCTGGTGAGCCGCCTCCTCGGGAAGCCTGAGCCTAAAAAATACTTCGCGCACAGCATCGGCAAAGACACCCCCGCCAGGAACGAGGAGCAGGTCAATTTCACTCGCCATATCCGCTACTCGGCTACATAGGGTTTTAAGATCCTCTGGGTAGTTCAGCAGGCTACCGCCTATCTTCAACACGTGGGCCAAACCACTTTTTCACCTCTACTTGCAGCTATGAGAAGGGCTGTTGAAACTGCAGCGGCTACCTGTGAGTTTTCCAGACCCAGCGTTGACTTGAGATCGAAGAATCTTGTGAAACCTGTCTTCGAAGCGGCTTCTCTTCCTAAGAACTCTCCACCAAGGCCTGTTGTCACTACTGGGAAGTTACGCCTATCGGTTTGTTCTAAGGTGAGCCTGTTCCAGACCTTGTCCAGACCTTCACGTATCTTCTCCACCTGCTTACCGTAAATGTAAGAAGCCATTCTAATAAGTTCAGGCTCGCCTATCATATCTAAGTCTGCGCAGACCGTCCGCGCCAGCCTTGATAGACATTCTCTTCTGGACGTGCCTCTACCGTCTGCAGTTTCGGTTGAATAATCACTGCGGGATATATTCCCCAGAAGTAGGTGTATATCTGCGGATAAGGCGAAATGCTCCGACACTACTCCTATCTCCTCCTCCTTCAAAGGAACCGTGTGAACTATGGATGAAACGCTGCTTCTCAAGGCTCCAGTATAGACGAGTTCACCTGTTGCTAGTCTATCTGTATCGGTCTTCCCTTCAGCAGCTATCTCATGGTTCAATATGGGAATTATATCAGTGGTGGTGCTCCCCACATCGATGAGTAAACATTCCTCGAATATCTGTGAGAGAACCTTGGCTGTCGCCGCCCAGTTGGCGCCTGAGACCCTCAGATGATCTTGTAAAGCCTCCTCTCCACTAAGAAGCTCCCCGTCGTAGTCGACAACCAAGAGTTTGACGCCTCCTGAAACCTCCTCGACACGCCTCAAAACATACTCTACACCTTTCCGTTTAGATTCGAACACATCAGACAGTTCAGCCGTCATAGTCACACCCACACCGTCTATCCTTCTATTTCGAGACAGATCAGACTGGACTTCTTGAAGACCCGTGGATAGACGTTTCGCACCACCCTTCCACAGAGGCAGATACTGTACAGACGTTCTACAACTCGCAATTTCGCCGTTGGAGACCTCGACCAGCCCCGCCTTGATATTTGCCCCCCCGGTGTCCCAGCCTAGAACTCTCAAGTTTAACTCACCTTGCCGGCGACTCGGTGAGACCTAACCATGTTTGACAGCATCATCTGGGCTTCAGATTCAGTCCGACCCTTTGCTGCGATAAAGGTGTAGGCCAACTTTTCCCCCTCTATCTGTAACGATGGGCATAAGATTTTCATGTCACCCCTGATGTTTTCCACAGCCTCTGAATGAAGCTTTGAGAATACCGAGACACCTTCAAGCTCGAAGGATGAAGGGATCTCTTCTCCCCGAGATGCTTTGACCATAGCTGCAGCTAGGTTCATCTTAGAAACACGCTTCAACCCAACGTAAGAGACCGTCAGACGCGGATTTATCTCCAGTATAACCGGGCCAGAAGGAGACAGAACCATATCAACGCCTACATACCCCCTCAACCCCCTGAATAGTTCCACAGCCTTCTTCGCCAACTCGAAAGCCTCGCCTTGAGCAGAGTGAAGCAACGGGACAACCCCGCCCAGATAACAAGAAGATTCTGGAGGAGTGTTTAGAGACACTTGCTGCAGGTTCAGGCTTACCGGTCGTGCTTCTAAGCCGTTCGATATCAGGCTTACACTTGCCGAAAGGCCCTCTTCAAACTTTTGAATGATGAAATGTTTCGTTCGACCGCCTTTCAGAATCTTCGTGACAGCCATCTTTATCTGATTAACATCCTTTACAATAGAGAGACCTTCACACCCTACTCCGTCGACAGGTTTCACGACCACCGGCCTTGAAAACTCTCTAGCCGCCCTTTCCGCCTCTTCAACACCCTCTTCTATGGATAAGCATCTGGTTTCAGGTGTAGGAAGCCCATTTTGATGCAGAGCTGCTGCTAGCTTCGCCTTATCCGAGACCAAATCTATAGACGCGGGGGTAGAGTTGAGAGAGGTTGCACTTGATCCTGCCGCTTGGACTAGGCTTGAAAGTAGGCCGTTTGTTTCTGGCGCGATTATCAGTGACAGATCTGAAGATTCTAACGCGGCGTTTAAAGCTCTTTGAACTGGATATGTTGGTGAAACTTTCATTACTTCGTCGGCTTTTAGGTGGCTATGGAGGAACTCTAATCTCGAATCGATCAGCGTGCTAACGTTGTAGCCTGCGGCCTGAAAGTCTTCGGTAGCCGTCTTCAGCATGGAGTAGCCTTCGCATAGTATGTTGTAAGGGATTGGTCGTCCCTGAAAACCACCTCCTGATGCATACTCAAATATAGTGACTCTCATAATGTGGACACCCGAGAAACGACACTAGTTGAAGCAATTTGAGGATTATCCCCGTCATAGATACATTGCGCGGAGTAGTTGTTCACGCCGTCAAGGGTCACCGTGAAGAGTATCACCCCTTAGAGACCGAGTTTTCAGCGGCAGCGGATCCGGTTGAGGTAGCATCGGGGTTGAAGAGTCGATTCGGATGTGACGAGCTATACGTTGCGGATCTGGATGGGATAATGAGAGGAGAAGCGGATCTTTCTCTCCTCGCTAGGCTCTGCAGAATCGGCGGTATGAAGGTTATTGCCGACGCCGGTGTGAATAGCCCGTCAAAGGCCAGAGCACTCGTGGATACGGGAGTCGTAGGTGTAATTGTGGGAACGGAAACCTTGGGGCGCCTAGAAGATCTGGAGGAGATAATTGAAGTTTCTGGAGGTGTACCAGTCACAGGTTCGATAGATATCAAGGGTGAGAAGGTTATATCAAGGTGTGCAGCGCTGAAGGGTGTAAGACCTCTGGAGGCTGCTAGGATGCTTGAAGATAATGGTGTTGGGCAGCTCATACTACTTGATATCGGTAGAGTGGGCTCTGAAGTAGGTGTTGATGTGAGCCTTGTTGAAGAGACAGTTAGGGCTGTAGATCTACCTCTTCTGGTAGGGGGTGGAGTTGCTTCTATCGAGGACGTCTTGGCTTTAAGGAACGCTGGTGCATCGGGGGTGCTTGTTGCTACTGCGCTGTATAGGGGAAGGCTGAGTCGAAGGGATCTGGACTCTGTTAGAGGCGGGGGGTAGTGGTTTTTTATTTCGGATTCACCGTTTCAACTCCGCAAGTAAGTAGCTCACAATCTCGCTTGCAATATCTACCTTTGATACAGACTGAAGACCTCTGAAACCGGGTTGACTGTTCACTTCATTAACAAAGTACCCATCAGCGCTCTCCAGAAGATCCACACCAGCAACCTTACAGCCCAGTATCTCGGCCGACCGAATAGCTATCTCTTCAACTTCACTTGGAATATCTATTGAGACAGGTTTGGCGCCCTGGCTTACATTTGTCTTCCACCCCCTTGCCCGCCTGCTCATAGCTGCCACTACTCTGCCTCCGACAACTAGGCACCGAATATCTCGTCTTCCGTGGTGAATAAACTCCTGAGAGTAAAGGACGTGGTGGGCGTAGGTGAGCGTGTTGTATATTCGGCGAGCCACCTCCAAGTCTGAAACACGGGTAACACCAAAGCCTTGAGAACCGAAAAGAGGTTTTATCACAACATCTCGCCCAAGATCCCTAAACCCGTCCAGAGCAGCGTCAGGATTCTCGGTCACCACGGTTTTTGGAACAGCTATACCGTGTTCCGAT
>JARPAQ010000054.1 GCA_029460375.1 Nitrososphaerota archaeon
AGCAGTTGGAGCCTCGCGGCAATCGGGTAAAGATAGAGATCAATCCTTTTGAGATAAAGACTCTCAAAATAATGTTGTAGAGACACTACTTTTTGCTGAGTTTCAAAGCTCGGCTAACGGCTTTGGCCGCTTTAACAACAATACCGAACGAACGCGGTAATTTACCAAGCCTAACAAGCCTCAGTATCCTCACCATACTCAAAGCCCTTAACATCCTGAAGTATGGCACAACGAATAAAATATCTAACCAGTGTTTCTTAAAGAAGGCCTTCGAATGCTCGGATCTATGATATTTCAGCATCAAGTCAGCTATGAATATCGGCAGAGCGAATATGGTGATGGCGTCTGTCACATATAGTATAGCGGGGTCCATTGTGATTAAACGTGCTTCATAAGCTAGGAGACTTGTGGAAAATGCTGCAATCCAGACGAGAGACATAGTGTCCACGAAGAGATTCCAATACTTTATAGACTCAGAACTAGATACAGCCCCTTCTTGAACGAGAAGTTCAGATCTCCTCTCTGAATCCACTGGTACCAGTACACAATATCGTTTTTCAAATGAAATACTTGGGTGTCAAATTTCTAAAATCGATCTGTCAAACCACGTAAATATCTAGGTGTGAAGTAGATTTACAGTCACGTACTCCCCTCTACTTATCGACGTAACCCTTGCTGGGAGAACGATGAAGCCATCCGCATCTGCAACCGGTTTCATAAGTGAGGCTTCACCCAGCTTGGAGAGAGGCTGAGCCGCAGTTCCACCCCCTCGGTTTACGAGTTTGACGAAAAGAAGCTTCCGGAAAGTAGTGGGGGTTCTTAGAGTCACATCATCAGCTATAGGGACTTGCACCTGTTTGAAGATAGGTTCAGGGTTTAGTCCGCATATCTGCCGGATTGCAGGAAGGGCTATGAAGTAGAATGCTACTACTGTGGACTGGATCAGCCCCGGCATCATCACTATAGGTTTGCCGTCCACTACGCCGAGACCCGAGACTCTTCCAGGCACTATATCTATACCGTGAAGTATTAAGCCGGGACTGCCGGATCTGTCTATGGCGTTTGCAACAAGGTCTTTGGGTCCTTTCGATGTTCCACCTATGGTGAGTAGAGCTTCGGCCGAATCTAAGCCTTCCCGTATCTTGCCTCGAATTGCAGCTTCATCATCTGGAACAACTCCCATCAACACCGGTTCACCTCCAGCCTCAGTGACTAGACTTGCTATTGCTAAGGATATGCCTGCGAACTTCTTTTCGCCTGTGGCTTCGATTCTATCAGTCAACTCATCGCCAACTGAAAGTATGGCCACCCGGGGTCTCTTCACAACCTTGATGCTCCATATCTCAAGAGCGGTCAGCAGAGCTATATCTTCAGAACGCACCTTACGCCCTCTCCTGAATACAACCTGATCCTTCGAGACATCTCGTCCAGCAGGCGTCACATGTTCTCCAGCTTGAACAGGTGCGCTCAGCGTTACTAAATCGTCATCCGACACCATCACATCCTCCACCTTTACAGCAGAGTCTGCGCCCTTCGGCATGAATCCGCCTGTGGGGATGTAGCATGCCTCTGTATTTTTTACTTCTATGTTTGGCTGCTTTTCGAGTTTTATCTTTCCCATTATCTTGAGTTTGGCTGGGTGGCTGTCTGTTGCGTCGGTGGTGTCTTCTGATTTTACTGCGTAGCCGTCTATTAGTGATTTGGCGTGTGGCGGCAGGTTGGTTTGCGATGTTATGTCTTCGGCTAGTATCCGTCCTGTAAGGGAGTTTATCGGCGTTTCTTCAACTTCTGGTCGGGCCTTAACTTCCTGCTTTATCTTGGCTATGTACTCCTCGACTGCAACGTATCTTATACTGGAAGTTGGCAACGCCTTTCTGCTTCTTGTGATGAGTTTAAATGGTTTCTTGAGGCTCTGCGTTCTTGTGATGTTGAGATAGCCGGAAGTACTCTTCGCCTCTCTGCTTCAAAAGTTCTATATCATTCTTCCTGAGTTTTCTGATAACTGAGGAGGGTACGCCGACTGAAAGGGAGTGGCTGGGGATCTTAGCGTCTTCTCTCACAACTGCTCCTGCACCTATTATCGACGGACCTTCTACTTCTGCGCCTGAAAGCACGGTGGCGCTTATCCCTACTATAACGTAGTCACCTATTCTGCACCCGTGTATCACGGAGTTGTGACCTATTGTAGCACGGTCCCCTATCTGGACTGGGTGATCTGTATCCACGTGTATGGTGCAGTTGTCCTGTATGCTGGTGAACTGCCCTATTCGTATGCTGTTCAGGTCGCCTCTTATCACAGCGTTCTCCCAGATACTGCTTCCTTCACCTATCTCTACATCCCCTATGATTACTGCTCTAGGGGATATGTAGGCGGAAGAATGGATCTTCGGTTTCTTTCCTTCAAATATTATTATCGGCAAGGGGCTCTCTGTCTATATCGGTTGAATTGAGATTTAAAGATGTATATCTTCCCAAAGTGACAAATATTCTGTCTCAGAGAAATACGAGAGGAGTCAGTGGGGTATATAGAGTCTGAGTCTATCTGCCACCAGTGTAATGAGAGCTGGTGATGCCAGCGGTTTTGTTCCGATAGCTACGACGCTGTCTTTTGTGGGGAATATCATCATCTGACCTTGCGTGAAGTTGAACAGGAAGTAGTTGCAGCGCCCATACCGTTCTTCAAGTTTTGCAACGACATCTTTCATCATGTGCACGAATATGTCGAAATGCTTCTGGGGGGTGTTGCTTTTTACGGGTATGTTTGTCTCCATCGCTAGGACTTTGCCTCCAGGGTTTGCTGCGACTGCTGCGAACTCTATTTCGGCGCTCAGGACTAGGAGATCTTTGCAGAGGGTTTGAGCTTCAGATTCGTCCATTTGTAAGCCTAAAGTAGATTAGTTCCATATAAGTTAATAGGCAGATCGGTGATAATTTAGAGAATAGTCGGTGAGATTGATGGTGCTGCCTTTGCTAGGCTGAAGCATGGTGGAAGTAGGAGGGTAATCTTTAAGGGAATTGAGTGTAGCGTGGAGTAGAGGTGTGATATCTGGATGGGTTGTAGATGTAAGGGGTGCGGTTGCTCTACCGATTGTGGTGAAGATCTTTGTTCATTATGCGAATCTCCGGAAGAACTTTCAGCAGCCCAGAGAGAATCAGTCTCCCTTGATCCTTCTATGAGATCGTGTAGATATTATAATTCTGGTAGAAAGGGCTAAAGATAATCAACCTATGTTCGTATTGAGTTCATGCGGGTTCCTAGAGGCTGCTTCTTAATCTGGCTTCGAGCTCCTCCAGCGGAATCTTCGACTCTGCACCGCTTTCCATATCTCTTAAAGTCACCTTACGTTCAGCATAGTCTCTGGGGCCCACTATCACGAATAGGGATGCAGATTTTGAGGCGTATTCGAGTTGTTTTCTGAGAGTTCTGCCTGAAACTTCGATATCAACAGGCAATCCTCTTCGCCTCAGGTTTGAAGTTATCTCCGCAGCTACACCTGCCATGTCTTCACCCACATATCCTATGAAGACCCTCTTGGATTCCACACCGGTCTCTTCTCGCTTGGATAACGCCAGTATAGTTCGCTCAACACCTCCTGCTACTCCTGTAGCACCCATATCGCTTCTACCAAATATTTCCGGCAGGATGTCATACCTCCCTCCGCCGGCTAATGCGCCTAGGTTCCGCTTCTCGTTTTCGAAGACTTCGAAGACTATACCTGTATAGTAGTCCAATCCCCGTACTATTCCCATATTCAGAGTCACGTTAGGAACTCTCCTCGCCTTCAACGCATCCACCAAGCGAGTCATATCCTCGATCTGCTGCAGCCCCTCATTGACCAGAGAATCTAATACACGCTCCGGCTTGCCTTTCAGACTGCCAAACTCTGTCAGTCTACTCAGGGCTTCCCGGTCTACACCCTTCCCAGCATATTCTTCCAAAACTTCGTCAACATTCTTTCTTTCAAGTTTATCAACTGCTCTCAGCAGAGTTAGAATCTTGTTCTCATCAGAGATGCCGAGTCTGCTACGTATGAACTCCTCGATGATGCGTCTGTCACCTATCTCGATGGATGCTTCCTTCAGCCCCAGCTTATCGAGCAGAGTTGAAGTGAAATCCACAATCTCCGCATCAGCGTCTATGCTCTTAGTCCCGAATATCTCTGCATCCCACTGGTAGAACCAGCGGTACCGCCCGTACTGAGGCTCATCATACCGCCACATGCCTGAGAAGGCACCTATCTTGATGGGGAGAGGAAGCCCACGGTTGGAGATAACATATCTTGTCAACCCCACTGTAAGGTCGAATCTTAACCCCACATCTCGACCACCCTTATCCTTGAAATGATATACTTCGTCTCTTATTCCGGCTCCGCTCTTAGCCTCTAAAGTCTGAAGCATCTCAATAGGTGAGGGCTCCATCAACCTGAAGCCGAAGACCCTAGCGACCTCTATGAAAGTAGCTCTTACCCTCTCTAGAGCCTCATACTCCTCAGGCTTTAGATCACGCATACCGCGGGGCAGAGAAAGATCCATCTACCCTCCTTCACAAGAGCAGAATTATAAAGATACCCACGTATCCCGTCGCATAAACCTACTTGCTCTTGAAACCTATGTCTCGCCCTATTCGACCCAGCTCCGCCAGAAGTGCTGTGAGCTGTATTTCAGGGTGAGCGCCCACTATGAGGCGGTAGTCGTACTTCGCCATGACTTCCGAGGCTTCTCCTAGGTTTGGAAGTCCGAGTTTCACGATGGTTTCGTTGGCGTACTTTAGGAAGTCTCTTTCAGATAATCCGTATACTCTGGTCAGCTCGATCAACTGCATACGTGCATCATTCAGCTTCCCTTCCAAAGCTAGGTTGACAACATCCTTCACTTTGGCTTTGCCTGATATTCCCGCGGTCTTTCGAACATTTTCGCTGTTGACTTCACCGAGGGTAGATGCTGACTCCAGGATGTTTATGGCGTGCCGAAGATCGCCTTCCGCCGCCTCGGAGAGTATCGGTAATGCCGCCTTATCGAACTTCACAGCCTCCTTCTCACATATCTCAGCAAGATAATTCACGACATCCTCTTCGTTGAGTCTGCTGAACCTGAATATGGCGCAGCGACTCTGAATAGGCTCGATTATCCGTGAAGAGTAGTTACCTATCAGGATGAACCGGGTGCCTCTGGAGTATGTCTCCATGATTCTTCGTAGAGCAGTCTGAGCGTCACTCGTCATCTCATCAGCCTCATCTAATATGATTATTCTGAACGGTATCTCCACACGTCTATCCGCATACCTAGCAAAAGTCTTCACCCGGTCTCTAACTGTGTTTATACCCCGCTCATCCGAAGCGTTCAACTCTAAAGTGAAGTCTCGCCAATACTTGTTCAGAACAGTACGCGCAATACATAGAGCCGTTGTCGTCTTACCCGTCCCAGGTGGCCCCGCGAAGAGGAGGTGAGGCATATTCCCCGGCGACTTGATCATAGACTTTAGCCGCTCCATAGCAGCTTTCTGATTCACAATATCGTCAAGCCGCATAGGCCTGTACTTCTCGGTCCACATAATAGATTCTTGTGATTCTTCTTCGGACATAGCCTGCACCTTGTTCAGGGTTAAACCGCCAGCTTTATTATTATTTAAGGCGGCGGATATTGATTCTTATCTGGCGATCTAAGAGTGCTTTTCGAAGAAAGAGATGTTAAACAAGTTTGATAAAGTAGACACCGCCAGATGCTTTAACAACATTAAATAATACATACCACGAAAAGCCCATGGAAACGGTAGTGAGCATGCAGCGTCAAGTGAGTGGTATAGCGACGTTTATACAAGATAGAGAGATGGAGCACCTGCTAAACCCAGTCAAAATAGTGGTGAAACAGAACCTTCCAAAGATATCCATAGCCTCCATAGAGATAGGGGAAACCAAAGAAGGAGATCTCATAGAAGTTCCAAGATGGGTAGCCGAAGCATTTGCAGAACTAGGATTCGCCGAAGTTCAAGAAGAAAGTTTTGAAGTCGAGATGTTGAAGGCTTTGAGCAGGGAGCGGATTCAGAGTTCGAATCAGCTTTCAACTCTGGCGGGTGACTTTTACCTGAAGTTGAAGAGGTATCTTGACGGTCTGGAGGAGAACACTCAATCGAGGAGAGCTTCGAGACTTGATTATGAGGAAGCGCATATGAAGGCTCGGGATCTGGTAAAGCTGCGGACGGTCAAACTCCTGCCGTTGACGGTTGGTGAGTACACCCCCGATATGATGCAGAAGGTTACACCGGAGGAGCTCAAACTCTTCAACATGGTCCGAGAGATAGTTCAGCAGTGGAAACGGACTGTTCTCGAGGGATCTAGAGATGAGTGAACTTACCCAATCCAAGCTCAGCGAAGTCTTGGAGAGGTTTCTGAAGAGCTTCAAGTCCAAGTCTGGAGAAAATACCTACGAAATTAGGATATCTCGGATGATAGCTATGGGCGGCAAATCGCTAATCGTTGACTTTAACGATCTTCTGATATATGATGTCGATCTGGCGAATAGGCTCATATCGGAGCCGGATGAAGTGCTTGAAAGCTTCGTCACCGCTGCATACGAGGCGCTCAGAACCGAAGGCCCCTCTTACGCCGAGAAGATAGGGAAAAGAAATGTGAGCGTGAGGATAAGAAACCTTCAAGATAAGATGTCGATACGAAAGGTCACTACAGAACATCTTGACAGGCTCGTGGCGGTAACAGGCATAGTTGTAAGAACATCCGATCTGAAGCCTATGGCGGTCGAGGCGGCGTTCAAATGTGTAAAGTGTGGCCAAATGGCCCATGTAGATCAGACCAAGATGATGCTTAAACACCCGAGTGGATGTGAACATTGTGATGAGAAGAGAAACTTTGAACTGGTAGAGAAGGAGACAAAGTTCGTAGACTACCAAGTCATACGGATGCAGGAGTCGCCAGAAGAGCTGCCGCCGGGTCAGCTACCCCAGTCCTTTGACATATCTCTGGTGGGAGATCTTGTGAACGCAGCCCGCCCCGGTGACAGGGTGATCCTGACGGGAGTTGTGAGAGCCGAACCCGAATACTCTCAAGGCCGAGGAAAGCTGAGGCTATTCAGATCCACCATCGAAGGGAACTATGTGGAGGTGATGGGTAAAGAACCTGAGCAGATACAGCTTACAAAAGAGGATGAGGCTCTAATCAAGAGCATATCAAGTCAGCCGAACGCCTATGAACGGCTGATAGAGTCAGTGGCGCCGGCCATATATGGGTACGAAACTCAGAAGGAGGCTATACTGCTTATGACAATAGGCGCGCCTCGACAGGTGCTGCCCGACGGAACTACGATACGCGGAGACATAAACGTCCTGTTCGTAGGAGACCCCGGAACAGCAAAGTCAGAGCTCCTAAAATACGCGGCTCGAACCGCGCCGAGGGGGCTCTATACATCTGGGCGAGGTTCTACTGCGGCGGGGTTGACTGCAGCTGTGGTTCGGGAGAAGAATGGTATGATGATGCTGGAGGCTGGTGCTGTGGTTCTAGCTGATCAAGGTGTAGCGAGCATAGATGAGTTTGACAAGATGCGTACCGAAGACAGGTCGGCCCTTCATGAATGTATGGAGCAGCAGACTGTAAGCGTCGCCAAGGGAGGTATAGTCGCTACCCTCAACGCTAGAACATCTATCTTAGCTGCTGCCAACCCGGTCTTCGGGAAGTATGATGATTACCGAAACATCGTTGAGAATCTGAACTTACCTATACCTCTTCTTACTAGATTTGACCTCATCTTCATTCTGAAAGACAAGCCGGACAGGGCGCGTGACGAGGAGCTGGCTAAACATATCTTGGAGATTCATAGAAAAGGTGAGTATGTGAAGACGCCTCCTATAGAGTTTGAGCTCCTCCGCAAATACCTTGCATACGCTAAGAAGACCACCCCTGTGCTCACCCCAGAAGCTGAAGACAGACTCCTAGACTACTATCTCAGGATGAGGAGCATCGGTTCAGAGGCGATGATAACGGTAACCCCGCGGCAGCTAGAGGGGCTGATAAGGCTCGCGACAGCCAGAGCTAGAGTGTTGTTGCATGAAAAGGTGACTGAGGAAGACGCTATACGGGCGGTCTCTCTTGTGAGGCGTATGTTCGAAACTGTAGGGGTGGATGTGAAGACAGGTAAAGTGGATCTGGGAGTTCTGCACGGCAAGCCTCTTAGTGAAAGAAACCTCTTGGAGCTGGCGCTCGATATATTCAAGCAGCTAGAAGGCCGCGACAAGAAGTCTGTTGAAGGGAAGAAGTTTATAGAAGAGATGGTGTCTACTGGCAAAATGAACAATGAAGAAGCCACTAGGATGCTTCAGACCCTGAATCGAAGCGGAGCAATATACGAAGTTAAACCCGGCTTCTATAGAAAACTCTAACTGGAAGATACAGCATATTCAGCTCACACCCCCGAGAGCAATGAAGAGAATTGAAGATATCAGCCCTCCCCATACCTAAAGAACTATCAGACTTACTTCGCTCTCAAGGGTATGAAGAGCTCTACCCCCCTCAAGAAGAGGCAGTGAGGGCGCGAGTGCTCGAAGGTGAAAAAATGCTCTTGACCACACCAACAGCAAGCGGGAAGACTCTAGTCGCCATCCTGACCGCGGGGAAGACGATTCTCGAAGACGGAGGGAAAGTCGTTTACCTCACCCCGCTCAGGGCGTTGGCGAACGAGAAGTACGAGGAGTTCAAGCCGTTTGAAACTCTGGTAAAACCTGATGGGGATAAAGTTAGGGTGATGATATCTACTGGTGATTATGATTCTAGAAGCGATTTTCTAGGTGGTGGAGACATTATTATCTTGACGAATGAGAAGTTCGATTCTCTCCTTAGACACGGGATTCCTTGGATAGACGAGGTGCAGTTGTTTGTAGCTGATGAAGTTCACCTTGTTGGAGATGTGTACAGAGGCCCTACCATCGAGACAATACTCACGAAGATAATCGCCTTGGCTCCTAAAGCACAGGTTCTAGCGTTGAGCGCCACTATAAGAAATGCTAGGGAGTTGGCGAAGTGGCTGAACTCCAAACTGGTGGACGTGGAGTGGCGGCCTGTGAAGCTAATTGAGGGGGTCTACCTGTATGGGGAAGTATATTTTTCAGACAACTCCAAAAGGAAGATAGACCCAACCAACAGAGGCCTCCCCATCGACGTAGCTACGGATACTGTGAAGGATGGAGGCCAATCGCTTATCTTCACCGAGACTCGAAGAAGATCTGTAAGCTTGGCTCTTAAGGCATCCGAGGTAGTTCCAAAATACCTGACAGAAGCAGAAAAGAAAGAAGCAGAGAGCATAGCCAAGGAGATCCTATCAACGGGTGAAGAAACTGAACCTAGCAGAAAATTAGCTAGGGCATTAGAGCACGGTGCAGCGTTTCACCACGCAGGGTTGGATATGAGGCATAGAAGGCTGGTTGAAGAAGGCTTCAAGAAAGGTGTAGTGAAGATACTGACTGCAACACCGACTTTAGCTGCCGGGGTAAACCTTCCAGCTAGA
>JARPAQ010000055.1 GCA_029460375.1 Nitrososphaerota archaeon
CCGCCTGTTGTGATCTTTCATCTTCAACATAGCAGCGTGATGATAACTCCGGTCAAGAAGCATCTCCCCGGGCTTCTTCCCTCTAGATCTCGCATGCTTGGTGATCGAGGGGTGACGCTGTAACTCTTCTGGAATAGTCTCCAGCGCAGCATCAGCAAGTATTAGTGTAAGCAAGCCGATTGCAGGTAAATCACTAAGCTTTTTATCCATCGTGTATCGTCTGAAGTCTGCTTGAGAGCTACCCGTTTACAACTTAAAGCTTTAGCTAGGGCACGAATTAAGATACTTTTAGCGAAGGCTCTTAAAACAGCTAAGACAGACTGGAGTCTGGCCCAGAGGCAGGCGGAAATAGCTAGGCAAATATGTCTCAAATACAACATTAGACTTCCGTATCCTGAAAGGCAACTCTTCTGCCGAAAATGTAAGCACTTCATAGTGCCAGGGGTGACTGCGCGAGTCAGGCTGGGGTACAAGCCTAAAGCCGTCAAGATAACCTGCTTAGAATGCGGACATATATACCGCAAGATTCTTCTGGCAGGAAACGGAGAGCCAAAACAGTAGCCTCTAAAAGAGTATAAGCCTAAATAGATGTCGTCTTGAAGTTAAAGGATACTGGATGAATAAGGGATGCCGACCGTACACGATGTACCTCACGATATACTGATCAAGAAGTTGAGTGAACACCTACGGAAGATGCCGCAGATAACCGCCCCCTCTTGGGCACCCTATGTAAAGACCGGTTCCCACGCTGAACGACCACCCCAAGATAAAGACTGGTGGTATACCCGATGCGCATCCATCCTTAGGAAGGTGTACCTCCACGGCCCGATAGGGATAACTGATATCAGAGCTATGTACGGCGGGGGCAAACGTATAGGCTACGGTGGAATTCACCACAGGAAAGCCGGGGGTTCAGCTGTAAGAAAAGCTCTGCTTCAGCTCGAGGCTGCGGGGTTGGTTGCCAAGAAGCAGGGGAAAGGTAGATTCGTGACCAGTAGAGGACGTAGCCTCCTTGATCGTCAGAGTAATGAAATCTTTAAAGAGCTGGTCAAGTCTAATCCTTCTTTGATAAGATACTCCTGATGCGGTGTGTGTTTATGGCTACTGAAGG
Organism: Nitrososphaerota archaeon; assembly: GCA_029460375.1. Lineage (GTDB taxonomy): Archaea > Thermoproteota > Nitrososphaeria > Nitrososphaerales > JACPRH01 > JARPAQ01. Next base: position 1,112 of record JARPAQ010000055.1, read on the forward strand.
CGGAGGTGAAAAGTCTGTCCGTGAAGAGGAAGAGAAGCAGCATGCTATGCGGGAGGGACTGCTGAGAATGCTCTTAACTTCTGATGCACGTGAAAGGTTGACCAATATCAGGATGGTCAAGCCGGAGGTTGCCAAAGTTATAGAAGATAACATCATAAGGTTAGCGTCTGCAGGCAGACTTCAGCCTCCTGTTTCCGATGAAGATGTTAAGAAGCTTCTTATATCGATTCAGAAGCCGAAACGGGAGTTCAAGATAAGGAGGATTTAGATTATGGGTCGAAACAAGACTTCCGGTGTGAAGATACGTCTTTACAAGAAATTTAGGCGGACCTTCTCCGTTCCAACTTGGGTTATGGTAAGGACCAACAGGAAGGTCAGAAGATCCGCTAAGCAGAGGTCTTGGAGGAAAAGTAAGCTCAAGGTAAGGTAGATGCATGATGTCTGAAGAGAAGGTCAAAGAGTTAACGCGGATTTACACCGTTCCGCTGGATAAAGTTATGATATCTCCAAGGCACAAGAGAGCCAAGAGAGCCATAACTATCATAAAAGAATTCGCAACCAAACATATGAAAAGCCCAGAGGTGCTGATAACTCCAGAGCTGAATCTGATAATATGGTCTAAAGGAATAAGAAACCCCCCTAAACGTGTAACCGTCAAGATGGAGAGAGATGAAGACGGCGTAGTAACCATCTCACCTTCAACTGAAGAAACAGAGCAAGACGAAGAGTAAAAATCTACTCAAGACTCTTGACCAAACGAAACCAGTTACGGTACAGTTTCGGCAACGGGTCGCCATACCATGTTTTGAAAAGTCTATGCAGCTCGGCAGTAGAGTCGACTCCTGCGAGCTTTGCATCTTCATCTGTTAGGTTGCGCGGTTCTAACTCCTCAGTTTGATACACGAAAATAAGTGGGGCGTCTTTTGTTCGCGGTCTGAATCTATTTGTCGAGATGTAGTAGTAGCCGTTCATTCTTGTCTTTCGGTAGGTCACCTTCGCCGCACCCGTGAGGATCTTTTCTAAAAGTGGTTTGGTGAAAATTACTCGTTTAAGATGCTCAGCCGACTTTTTGGACCGCACTTTGACTAAGGCTTGAAAAGATGTTTAATAGATTTACTTAGGATTAAGATATGATGTGGGCTACTCTATCTGAACGAGGTTCGATAAGGCGTCGTCTATCCCGCACTCCATATCTGAATCTATCTGTCGATTGTGCAGAATCTTCTCCAAGGGGTCGTAGTCATCGAACTTTGTCGTCTTGAAGCCTGATGCTAGCAGTATGGCGGTCATGGTCTCTCCGCCACTTGTGCTGAATCCTTGGTGAACCTCGAGTGCCCCTTTGCCGAGCATGGTGTTCAATCTGCTGGTAGATGTGTTAAGTTCGTTTGCGGCTATGCTTTTGTCACCTACTAGGTACAGTATGGCGCTGGATGCCTCTTCAGGCTCGACTATGCTGTATACTGATTCTACTGCTTTGACAGTTGCTTCTTCAGCCTTGTTTATCGAGGAGGATGTACCTATACTCAGTATAGTGTATCCGTTGTTTGTTATGGTGTCCACCATACTGTTTAGCCCTACGCTTAGTTCTCCTGACGATTCGACAATCCTTGAGAGGGCGAATGATATTCTTTCGTTGACTAAAGAGTAGAATCTGGATATGGGCATCTGCTCCTTGTCTGAAGATATTATATCGTTATCAATGATTATAACGGCATCGGAGTTCTTTCTCACATTTTTCAGAGATACACCTGCGTAGAAGTGTTTACTCTTCTCGAACCCGAAAGGCATGGTGATTATGCTGATGGTCAATACACCCTCTTCCTTCGCTACCTCCGCGACCAGAGGAATCAAGCCGGAACCAGTGGATCCACCTAAGCCTGCGACGAGAAAGACGAGTCGTGAGCCACTTAGAATCCTCCTGATCTCTCGCATATACTTCTGCGCCACTCCTCTAATGTGGCTGGGGGTACTCTTGCCTCTAAAACCGATGTCTATGAAGAGACTTTTTCCGGCAGAAGAGCATTTCAGATCCTGCTTCTCGCAGCTCATGTATGCATAGTTGTCTATGCTTATGTTGGTCTTTTCTAGGTGGGAAAGTACCCGGCATCCTGCTGTGCCGAACCCGACTGCCAAAACCTTATCCGTATTTGGAGGAGGTAAATATTGCATAATGTCCTCTGAACAGTTGTGGCTCAATATTGTACGCCGTAGCTCGTCGAGATTTGTTTTTAATATGCATAGGATAGAAAAAATATACCCTTTGTTAATAAAAACTTAACAACCAACCGTCTCAAATTTCGTCTCAAGTGGTCTCGCCAATTAGGCAGGCAGAGGTTGCATCCACCACCCTTATCTCCAATACAGTTCCCAGAGGTATTTCTTCTCTGATCACTACTGGTCTATAGGCAAAATTCCTGCCTAAAACCGCCCCCCGCACCTCTTCGTCGACCAGAACCTTGCCGCGCCACCTTATCCAGCGCCTATTGTTCTGAAGGGCAACCTCTTTCACGGCTCTGTGAAGCAACCCACTTCTCTCTTTTACCGCCTGAGGATCCAGCTGCACCATACTCTCTGATTCGGTTCCAGGTCTAGCTCCAAATCTGGAGATATTAACAACGTCGGGTCTCACTTCTCTGATCATATCGATGGTCTTCTGAAAGTCCTCGTTCTTCTCCGTTGGAAAACCTACGATGATGTCTGTTGACAGTGTAGAGAAGGGGAACTCATCTCTAAACCTCTTAGCTGAGTTAACGAAGTCTTCGACCTTGTGATTCCTACGCATAGACTTTAGAACACGGTTGCTCCCGCTTTGGACGGGTATATGTAGAAATTTGAAGAACCGGTCATCTCTGTACTGCGGTATCAGTCTGTCCAGAAGATTGCTTGCGTGCTCGGGGTTCATCATACCTAGCCTTATCTTGAAGTCACCTTCTATGCTTAGGATAGAGCCGAGGAGATGCGGTAGATTTGTGTCGATGTCTTTGCCGTAGCAGCCGTTATCTTGGGAGGTCAACCATATTTCTCGGCATCCGTCTTGTAGAGTCCGCTTCACTTCATGTGTGATATATTCCGGGCTATAGCTGGTCAATCCTTCCTTCGCTATCTTCACTTGACAGAAGGTGCAGTTGCCGAGGCATCCTGAAGATATCTCCACTATCCCTACTACGGGGTTGCGTCTGATTCTCGGAAGAAGGAGTTTGGGGCTGCTGGAGCCTTCGATGTGGATGCTTCTTACGCCTCTTAGGGCGTCTGTAACGGTTTTGACTGTGCTGTTCAGATCTTCGGGGCCAAGAAGGCTTGCGTTGGGGTTGAGGGTTTCTATAAGGTGTCTTTCAGTCTTGGGCATGCATCCAGCTACTACCAGCGGGCGGTTTGAGGATGTGAGTTCCTTGATTCTGTACTGCATTCTGTGGGAGGTTGCTGTCTTCACGGTGCAGGTGACAAGAATGTTTACATCTGCGGCTTCGGGTTCTTCTACTGGGGTTAGGGAGTTCTCTTTGAGTAGGCCGGCTATCATCTCTGAATCGGCTATGTTGGCGCTGCACCCGTATGTCTCTATATAGAATCTTTGGGGGTTCATACTTTCTGGTCTTCATCCCCCTCCGACTGGGGGCATTATGGCAGCTATGTCCTCATCCTTAAGCATCTTGGTTCTGAACTCTTCACGGTTGATCGCTTCCCCGTTCAGTAGAAGTATCAACCCGTCCTTCAGGGAGCCGTCTGCTGTACAGACGTTCTGCTTGAAGTTTTCACCGTACATAGCGCACAAACTGGACAGCATCGTCTGTACCGATGCGTCCTCACCGAGATCCAAGACATCTTGCTTCTTATGAGTCAAATCCCGAATCATAGCGAAGTACTTCACTGTCACATTCATCGCAATATATTCACCAGACACCTACCTTCAAATGAATATATGAATCTACTTTAAGATATTTTAAAACTGTTGCTTATCAGTGGAAACAGATTATAAGTGGTCTCATTAATGCCTCTGCGGAGATTTCAGTGAAACCGGCTAACCCCAGATTTGCAGTCGCAATTATTCTAATCATGATGCTGCTCAGCCTAGCTATCCCCGTATATTCCCAAGACGCTTCAGAAGGGACATACAGGTTGACTCATAGCGTGAAAGTTACGGAACACGGTTTTCTTTCAATAGACGAAACAGTAGAATTCCAGAACACAGGAATCTCTCCATCAACTCTACAACCCTTTGAACTCAACTATGCTTCAATACCTGTTGAGGATATATCATCGGTCGCGGTTCGAGGACCAGTTGATTTCAACGTCGAGAAGAGCGGTGTGAATGATACCGCTAGAATTACTCTAACACCAAGAAGCGATCATCAGGTTCCAAGCGGTGCCTCTGCCACGATACGGATTCAGTTCTATGCTTCCAATCTGGTAGATACCGCTGAGGAAGGACTCTTTTCAGCCAGACTGCCTTTGGTTCCGTCTATGAATAGGGTGATAAGTGAGGTTCAGTCCAACGTGGTTCTTCCTGCTAACTCGGAGGTCGAGGAATTGCCTTCGGGTTTCGTTCTTGAAGATGATGCAGGTTTGAAGAAGATTAGCGGTGTATTTCAAGATGTGGAGCCTGAGGGGCTTAGTACTCAGGTGGTGGAATATACACTAGACCCAGCTGTTAGCCTGTCTCCCCTTGACTTTCCTAGCGTGGAGAGAACCTTCAAAGTATCATCTGACGGCTCGGTTACAGTGCATGACGAGATACGTGTAGTGAACATAGGTGGGGTGAAGGCGACGAAGATAAAGTTGACACTTCTCAATGAGGATGCTGCGACCATAGATATTGTGCCTATCGGTAGCCCCCCTCTGATAAACAGGTTCACGATCAGCCTGTTGGATCAGACGCTTGATCTGAGGGTTTCATACCAGACAGCTCTGAGCAAGGGTGAAGAGTTCCTCTTTGGGATAGAGTATCCTCTCTCATCAGAATACTTTAGCTCTGTAGATGGAGTAGCCTCTTTTGACGTACCGGTGAAGCCGCCTATAGATGGCGTGGTTGAACGGTTTGCGATCAAGGTCGATCCTGCGTCAGGTATAGATGTTTCAGGCGGGGAAAGCGTGATGTATGAAGATGCTGCACCTTCAAGTGCAGAGTTTTACAGTTTCAGTGTGAGCCTACGTATAGTGTGGGCGTCAGAACAGATTATGCCGGTTGCTACTTTACTGTTTGTAGTGGTGCTAGCAGCGCTTCTCTTCGGTAAAGCTCAGTTCCGTAGGGCTGGAGGGGTGGAGAAGGAGGCTCCGTATTTTGAAGAGCTTGTTACAATCTTCGAGGAGAAGACCGGTGTCATAGACGATATTATCCACTCTTTCGGAGGCAAGCGGAAAGGTGGTGCTCCTAAAAGCAGTTTTTCGGAGGCGCGAAGGTACTTTGAGTCTGTGAAGGGGAGGGCCGCTGGTAAGATGGGTGCAGTCAAGTCAAAAATAATCTCTGCTAAACCGCATCTGAAAGACAATTTGTCAGAACTTTTGAACTTGGATAAGGAGTATAATAGGGCTGTGCTGGACATTATCAGTCTCTACGAAAAGCATTACACAGGCAAAATTCGGGAAGATACATTTGAAAGGTTGAGAAGTAAGTACCAGCAGAGGCTTGATAAAGCCAAGGAAAGACTGAATGAAAGCCTAGAGTACATACACGACGAAGTTGAAAAGTAGAAACTGCAGCCAAGACGATCGGTTAATATACAGACAAACTCGGGTGCAGAACGGCTGGATAGATTGGCTGACGAATCTAAGAAGATATCGACAGCGCTCATAAGCGTATATAACAAGCAGGGCCTGGCAGAATTTGCCGCCAATCTAAAGGAACTAGGTGTAAAGATAATCGCAACCGGAGGCACACGCTCAGTCATAGAAGGCGCCGGTGTAATATTCCAGAGGCTGGAAGATGTTGCACGCTTCCCCGAGATGCTGGACGGTAGAGTGAAGACGCTTCAACCAGAGATATTTGCGGGGATATTGGCGAGGCGTGTAGAGGATCATCTTAATCAGCTCAGCAAGTTCGATATCGAGCCTATAGATATGGTCGTCTGCAACTTCTACCCGTTTGAAGAGGTAGTGTCAAAGCGGGGTGTGGCGTTTGAAGATGTTATCGAAAATATAGATATAGGGGGCCCCTCGTTGGTCAGAGCTGCTGCTAAGAATCATGAATCGGTAGCGGTGATCACTTCGCCGAGGCTGTACGACTCTACCGTGGAAGAGTTGTCTGAGAATCAAGGGTATCTTTCAGCAGAGACCAGACGCAGCCTTGCTGAAGTAGCGTTCGGGATGGTCGCAGCCTATGATATAGCGATATATAATGGTCTCTTGAAGTTCAGAGAAGGCTCAGAGTTCCCTGAGAAGTTCTTCGCTTCATCCACCAAGTTTGAAGACACCAAATACGGTGAAAACCCTGATCAGAAGGCTGCTGTCTACAAAATAGATGGGTATGCAGGTATGCTTGACTGGAGGCAGCTATTCGGAGACAGTCGATCGTTCAATAATCACCTCGATATAGGGCACGCCTTCGAGATTCTCGAGGGATTTGACGAAGTTGCGGCTGTTGCTACTGTGAAGCATGGGAATATAAGCGGATTCGCCTTCGCGCCGACTCTGGGTGAAGCTTATAGGTTGGCTCACGCGTGTGATCCAGAAGCGGACTATGGGTGCACCACGGTGTTGAATAGGCGGGTGGATGCTGCTGCTGCGAAGTTCATCGGTAAGAATCCTGGGGTTGATGAGGGGTCTATTTATACGGAGTTAGTTGTTGCGCCGGGGTATGATGATGCTGCTTTGGAGATTCTTAGGGCGAAGCAGAAGAAGAAGATGAGGATAATTGAGGCGAAGAAGCATTCTAATTACCCGTTTGACCTGAGGTTTCTTGAAGGCGCCCTGCTGGTTCAGACGCCAGTTGATTATGGTAAGAAGCTCGGAAGTGAAAGCCTCACCTTCCCGACTAAAGCCAAGCCTGATGATGCTACAGTAGCGAAGCTCCTTGCCGCGTGGGAGGTTGTGAGAAAGGTGGAGTCGAACGGCATAGTCATCGGTGACGGACGGTATGAAGACGATCATCTTACGCACTTCTGGACGCTGGGTGTAGGTAGCTTCAGGAAGAGGAACGGAGCGACAAAGATAGCTCTAGACAACGCGGGTGAACGGGCTCGTGGCGCCATAGCTGCTTCAGATGGATTCTTCCCATTCCCCGACAGCGTCGAACTTCTAGCCGATGCAGGAGTTACGGCAGTGATTCAACCAGGCGGCTCCATCAGAGACAAGCTGATAATCGAGACTGCAGACAAGCTTGGGTTACCTCTCGTCTTGAGCCACGCACGAGCCTTCAAACATTAACTTAGTGGAATGAATCTTTCGATTCCGCGGTATTAGAATTGGCTTTAGAAACTGCTTTAAGTCTGTGACCCTATCCCCATACGGTTATTCTAGGGTTGGGAACTGGTTATGAGCAGGGTTGAAGAGATGCTTCGAGAAAGGCTTTCGCCTGAAGATTTAGATTTAGCGAAGCAGATACTTGATCTCCCAGTCTCTAGGATACGTGGCTTTATTCAGGAGAAGGTTGACGAGGTTGAGTCGGAGTGAAGCTGAACCGAGTTGAAGTTGAAGGGTTCCGAGGGCTGGAAAAGGAAGAATTCCAGCTCAACAACCTGACCGTGTTCTCCGGCGAGATGGGTACAGGAAAGACCAGCCGGCTTCTAGCTATTCTCTACAACTTGACAGGCTCTGCTCCTTCAGGCATCAACCTCGACGAGATGATAAATGTAAACTCCGACTATATGTGGGTCAAGACTGAAGGTGAAATTAACGGTGAAAGTTTCACCGTGGAGCGGAGCAAGAGAAGAGATCGTTCCACAACCGTGAAGACGAATATCGAAGAGATGCCGAAGCTGAGCGAAAACATATTCATAGAGGGGCGGGAGATAGCTACACTATTCCTAGGTGCACCCAC
>JARPAQ010000056.1 GCA_029460375.1 Nitrososphaerota archaeon
GCGAAACCGAACATATCCCTACTGGCTCAAAATCTACGGTTCCTGACTTCACACTAGACAGTTTGGGGATTGCACTAGAAGTGAGGTTCTGTAACCAATCAGTTGATGAAAGGCATATTCTTGAAGAAATCAACGCCGATATTACCGCATATCAGAATAGGTATCAGAAACTAATATTCATTGTATATGACCTCGGTATTATTAGAGATGTTGATAGATTTGGAGTAGATATTAGGCGGCAGCAAGACGTGTACTTATCTGTTGTAAAGCACTAACATTTTCCAATAGATACTCAAACCTGAAATATGATTAAACCAGTTTGGGGTTCAGAGTTGTATAGCGATCTCTTTTGAAAAGTTGTGACTTAACAAAAAGAAGAGGGTAGGTGCTCTTGTCGCCGGCACCTGTCGGCTATTCCCAATCTTTTGTAAGTAGTGCCATTCTATGGAGCTGATTTGGCTTGGCGAGCTAAGTGGGAGTTTCTTCCCATTCAATGAAGACAGCAGGTTCGTTCCCGACAGTCCAACCGTCATGACCTGGTGGAATCGAGCCGATGTCACCTGGGCCGTACTCGACTTCCGTGCCATCATCCATGCGGACCTTGACCCTGCCGGAGATGCAGACGCCGTTGTGTTGTTCCTCGCAGCTATCGGTCTTAACTACTGGTTTCATGTCCGTGGACCACTTCCATCCTGGCTCCATTGTTAATCGTGTAACAGTAAAGCCACCTACATTCACGGTTTCAGCCTTGGCCTTGCTAGGGGTCATCGACTTATCTGGGGAATTAAAGCTCTTTCTTTCGATTTTCTTAGATGACATATGTTAATTTTACATAACCGGAAAATTTAAGCTTTTTGCACATTGAGGCTTTGTGTAATAAGTGCCCTCTGTTTAAAAAGTCAGGGTTCTGTTTAAAAAGTCCCCCCGAAAACAGACTTATTAAACAAAGCCGCACATTGATATTCAAATCTTAAGAAACAACGTGATGAGCGGAATTCAATAAAGACTTACATTTACTGACGAGACCTGCACCAGTGATTATCTCGCTCATATGCGGATTCCATCTGGCCGCAATATCCTTACTTTTGACTCGTTAAGCATAAAGATGTCAAGCGAAAATGATACAGTAGATGAATGAGGAAAAAAGATGGGTAGGTGCTTTACTACCGGCACCTGTCGGCTGAACTTTCAAGATTCCTTTGAGGAATTTGAACTTAATTGAGTTTAAGAACCGTCGACTGCACCAACCGGATTTGCAGTTATCATTTCAAATCCATCTGTGCGACCACTTTCAGTGTGAAATCGGGCCCGTTATGGAAGACATATTAAAGGGCTTGCGCCTCGACCTTTAGCATGGAGCCAACCGCACCTCCCATCTGGCCTAGGATGAAGAGAGCCATGAAGCTGGATACCAAGCTCTATGAGGAGGTTGAGCATGATCCCTTCGCAAATAGGCAGGGTCTCCTCATCATCGCCATCGTCAGCATAGCGCAGGCTGTGGGTAGGGGTCTCGAGAGGGGCATCGTGGGGGAGACCGTGGGCAACATCCTGGTGACTAGCTTCTTCGGCTTCCTTGAGACCATAATCGGTCTTGCCATCTGGTCTTACATCCTCTACTTCATCGGAACTAGGCTCTTCAGGGGTGTGGCCACAATGCAAGAAGTGTGGAGGTGCACAAGCTTCGCAAGGTCTCCAGGGATCTTCTTCATCATACCCTTCTTCGGCTTTCTTGTTAACATATGGATCCTTGTCGCCTACCTTATCGGAGCGAGGACTGCCCTTGACATCTCCACTGGGAGGACACTAATCGCAGCACTCATCAGCGCCATACCCTTCCTCCTAATGCAGGGGCTGCTGGTCGAGTTCTTCCTGCGACCCATCTTAGGCGTATAATATGCTAGAAGTATCTTGAGTGAGCATTGGTCTCTCTCGATGTATAATTATTGCTTCAGCCAGACTCCGAGAACGTTAACATAAGTTTCCCTTTCTAGATAACTGCCTAGAACCCCAACAGGCATATGCATGTCACTCAGATAGTTTATGGTTGACCACCCAGGTTTCCGCTTATCGACTTGTACCGTATTCAGTACAAGTTCCATCGTCCCCACGATTTTTGAAACACCTGATACGGTCCAATACTTGCTTTAGGGTCGACTAGCTGGTCCCTTTCTTAGAATTATCTTTCCGTGGTTGAGATCTCGAACTATCTCCCATCCTTCATCTAGATGCTGTACTAACTGGTCTTCAGAGACAACTTTATGCATGGAATTGTTGTTGCTGTAACCTTCAACACTCAACTTTCTAATTTCATTCATAGATTCATCCACAGTCTTATACTTCGCCAAGGCTTCTTCAACCCTCTTGATCTTATCTTCAGGGTAGCCGAGGAGCTTCACTGTATCAAGAACTTGCTTCTTCCTCAAATCCTCTGTTTGAAAAGATCTGTGAGGAAAGAATTCAACTCTAATGTATTTCGTCCTCAACTCGTCTGTCTTAGTTTTATCGTAGTATGGGTCTTTGGAGCCCGACAGAATGTGTCCCATCAAGAATGCTCGGTCATCAGGGTCAAGATGGCTATTTCGCAATGCCGATTCAAATGCTTTACGCAAGGTATGTACGTAGACATCAACCCAGTTGGCTATCCCTGCATGTCTAGCAGCTTTCTTCACTATTCTCTCGAAGTGATCCTTACCTATGGTGGCATGTGTCCTCTGAGCTTTAGTTATTCTAGGTACTTCACTGTGGAATATCGGATCATCATCCAAGAGGTCACCGTACACCCGCCTGCGTTCACCTAAGTAGATTTTCAGTGACTTAACTGCATAAGAGTTAAAGAAAGAGAGATACGGGATATTCCCTTTACAAGCTCCTGCAACATACTTCTTCATCTTAGGGTAAACAGGCACCAGAACTGCACCTAGATCAAGCTCCAACTCCGTTTTAATATCACTGTACCGCAAGGCTCTCAAAGTAGAGTTCCTTAGTCCACTGGTGTAGCTGCAGAAAATCATCGCTTTGTCACGAAGCCCATTCAAGGTCGAACCGCAGGACGCAGCCATCGCATCAATCTCTTCCGGCCTAGGGATGTACTCCCCTTTCACCCTATATCTGGCGGGAACATGTATCTTCTCGATTTCAACAGCCTTCCCATTCTTGAAGCCATTGCACTGCAGAAACGAAATCAC
>JARPAQ010000057.1 GCA_029460375.1 Nitrososphaerota archaeon
CCTAGTCCTCGGCACCTCAATACTCATTCTTGCGATAGTGATGAAGAGAAGAGCGGGCAAAGGAGTATAAAACCATGACAAGAATAACAGATCGCTCAGCGAAGACAAAGGACACCAGCCAAGAGGACATAAAGGAGCCCCTCGAAAGGCTGTATACGTACAAAACACTGTCCTTCGCCTTTTATCCGAACCAGCCAGATGAGAATCTAAACCGGCTCAAGCGAATCATCGAGGAGACCTTTCACGACGAAGTTCCTGATGGGTTGAAACATCTACTACAAATAGTTGGAGACCTGAGCGGTTTGAAAAATCAGAGACAAATAGAGGAGAAGATTGGAGAGATGAAGGACCTCGAACCCATTGAAAGAAGACTCATACCTCAGCTCAACCTTGGAACGGCATTAGCCGACCTGGTTGGCTTCTACAAGGCATTCGGATTGGAGAATGCTGGGGACCTGACTGTAGATCACTTCTCAGTCGAGACTGAGTTCATGGCACACCTAATACTCAAGGAAGCTTACGCTACGTCCAGAGGTAACGGTGAAATGGAGGAGATAATCAGAGACGCTGAAAAGAAGTTCCTCAGAGATCACCTGAGCAGGAGCGTAGTCTACCTCGCAGCTCTCAGACAGAAACTTCCTGAACTCGCGGAGATCGCAGCGTTCGGTGAGTCCTTTCTTAAAGACGAGCTCGACAGGTACGGTCTTCCAAACCTTGAGGCCCAGAAGGGATCGAAGGAATCAAGCGAGGATGTCGTTCAGTGCCCTTTCGCTTGATATGCTTCGTGGCGTGCTTCCCATCCTCCTCATCCTTGCACTTACTGAATTTATTCTGGCAAGGATCATAGGGCGGCTCTCCTTTCTCTACGCCGGCAACCCCATATTAATAGCGACATACCAACTGGGAGTCTTCGGAGTCTACGCGGTAAGCATCTTCACACTCATATCAATAGTCTTGTTCTCCTTCACGCTCCTTGGAGGCTCTGATCTCTTCGGCAGGGCCTATGGAGCTCTGTGCCTTGCACTTGTACCTGTTGCTCTGCTGGCTTTCTCCTACGCTTATCCTCTAGTCATCTTAGCAGTGGCTCTTGCTCCACTGCATCTATTGCGCTTCAAGCAGCATATTGGGTGGGCTGGTTTTACAAGTGTGCTCTTTATTATCACATCCTTCCTCGCTATCTCCCTCAATGTATTCTTGGGTAAATATTCTGTGCTCAGGTGGGTGGGGGAATCTACTGTGGTTCTTGCAAGCATCACCCTGTACATCAGCTTTAGAGGGTTTGGGCCGATCAATTGGTGGAGGAGGGCTCTCAGCATCATCATCCCTCTGGGTATGCTCGTGATCCCACAACACTTCGTCACGATTATGCCATGGGTCATTAGACAGGTTGCAACCTTCTCCCTTAACTTTCAGCTAGTGATGCCTACCGAAGTTTATGCTGCAGCTTTAGCCCTGTACTTAGCTACGGTCTTCAGACTCTCGAATAGCTCGAGTCTTACACGCTACGGACTTCTTCTCCTCCTTCTCGGTGGGCTTCCTCAGTGGAACGCCAACCTACTGCTTCTCACCTTCTTTGGACTTGTGCTTACAGTCATCTCATTTACCGGTAGGCTTGAATGTTCAGGGAAGGCATAAGTCTAATCGCTCAACCATCCTTAGCATTATCTTTTCGTCTCGTTGCAAGCCTTATCCCATGAGGTCTTTGGAGACACAGTAGGCCTGCAAAAAATGAATTTTAATACATATACTCCAGACGAAAATTACCTTTCCTATCATTCGTCAGGGTGGAGGACTCACATTGTCCAGCTGAATCCGCAACGTTTTATTGCTAGATTAGGGTCTATGGGACCGCCCGGACGTAGACTGATCAGGGTCAGTTCAGTGGATTTAGAATTATGGACATACACTGGAGGGGATTTGTCCCCTAATAGGGTATAAATCCTATTGAACAAATCAATTGGTGGGGACGATTGGACTAGAACCCCTAATTGTATGGGTAATCTAATCTTTGATACCCATCTAGGCATGAATATATAGCAGTTAGTATCCATTAACAAAATGCTTGAAAGAATCAACGATATCTCTCTTTCATGAGTAGAATCCACACCCCAACGTTCAAACCCAGCAGCTCCCGAAGGAATCGCCTGAGCGGATCAAATTCGCCTACTATGCCTTAGAGAAAGAAATAGAGCTTGTTAAATTCATATTCCTGACTCAAGCGATTATGGCCCAACCAAATAATAACCTTCTCCACAAGGATTTTATTAACTGGGTTGCATCACAGGCATCTAGAGCTGAAGAGATGGCCGAGCAAGCCCGGCAAGCATCTTTAGGGGCCGGCATAGCACGTTCAGGGATAGGGATGCAAATTCCGAGTTCAGAAACTGTCCGCTCTAACCTCAAAAACGCACAAGAAGCGGAGTCGCGTCTGAGTGATGCGATACGGAAAAAATCTAGTTTTGACATGGAGAAGTTGCTAGACGCGCTAGAGCAAGGTCGATAGAGTGAAATCATCTCGCTGTTGAGCAGTTCATTTATGGAAAATTTTATCGGTGATACCCAGATGTACATTTCTACCCAAAACATCGAATGAACCTATCGGAATGAAGATAAAGATGGTGTTGCTTTGAAAAACTGGTTGCTATGCAGTTAGACTGGCAGACCTAAAGATTCGAATTGTTCTAGAGTCATTCTAACACATCGGGCAGTCAAGAGTTTTAAAAGATTACCTCGTGAAACAAAAAGGATGCATTTCTGAAACCTTGGACGCTCTGAGTCAAACTCCAATACCGTTCAGGACTTTTGATGTTAAGAAACTCAAGGGCCTTGGGCGCGCTTACAGAATAAGGATAGGTGACTAGAGAGTTATCTACGAGTACCATTCGAGGTCAAAAGTGATCGTTGTTGACTATATTCTAAGACGAGAAAGGGCATACCGGTAGAGAGAACAGCAAATCATCGAATAATTACATATCTAAAAGGAAAAACGTGAAGGGATTGGATGGACCGGGGGGGATTTGAACCCCCGACCTTCCGAGTGCAAGTCGGATATTCTACCACTGAACTACCGGCCCGAAGCTTATACAGGTCGACCAATATACGAGGTGATTATAACAGTTTCGAGATAATGTTATAACTCCACGCACGAAAATAAAACATTTTACTGAAAAAGTTATAACTCGAAAGCAGAATAAACGCACCAATACTAAGAATATTCTACGGCCCTACAAACCACGAAAAAGAAGGATGTTCCAAGAACACATAACCATCCAACAAGACCCTGCATTACAAAGATACTTCACCCACATAAAGAACAGGCCAAGAAATAATGGACACCTATCTAAAGCCACACAAGACCTTGCAATTAGGTCAGCTGTACACTTTCTAAAATACCTCGGTAGACCTATAACCAAAACAGCCTTAACCGATCTTATAAGTCAAAAAAGAA
>JARPAQ010000058.1 GCA_029460375.1 Nitrososphaerota archaeon
GGTTGCTGCAGGGAGGACTATATCTGCAAAGTAATCGGCGGTCTCACTCATCCACGGGTCAATTGCCGCTATGAACTTATACTGCAGTAAGTTGTGTTGAATATCCTTCTGGCTAAGGAATGACAAGATAGGGTTAGCCATATGCAGTATCATAACTTCCGGTGTGTAATCTATGCCATATTTACTAGGATCCGACATTACATGCGCTATCAGTGACGAGTTGTTGCTGTTGATCGGGTAAAACTTGCTCTTATTCAGATATATATTGTATGGAGGATCTCCTATTGAGATATTATCGAGTCCATTGAAGTTCTTATGAACTGATCTTCCGGTGTCGGCTCTGAATCCGCCTACAGCCTCATAAGCCCCTAGGAGTGTGAAGACTAGCACAGCCATACGGAAAGCTTGGAAACCCAATTCTTGCTGAGATACATGATACCCCATAATACCGACAGGACGGTAAGGCAACTCTATACCATCAATAACGATTTTACTGCCAATCATTGCGTTTTCCCCTAGTTCTTCAGCAACCTTCCGTATCTTCTCAGCAGGCAGATCAGTAATACCGGCAGCCCACTCAGGAGTATACTGCGCAACATGCTCCTTAAAGAGTTGAAATGCTGTTTTGACCCTGGTTCCGCCAACTGTGTATTCTCCTTCTAAAGCCGGCTCGACTCCCTCAGCGTCGTGGGGTCTTGCCGATCCTGCGGAGGCATCCCAAACCTGCTCCTTATCCTCCACCCTCAGGAAGTAACCGTCGTCTTTAATCAAGAATGGAGAGTTTGTGTGCTTCTTCAGGTATTCCTCATCGATGTGTCCTTTCTCGACAAGGACGTTACTTAAGGCCAAGAAGAACGCTAGATCGCTACCTGGTTTGTTAGGTAACCATTCGTCGGTGTGAGGCCCCATACTGTGCCTAAATGGGTCAAGAGTGACGACCTTCATTCCTCTTTCTCTCGCAGGTACGAATTGTTGAGGCCAAGTGAGCCAACAGAACTTGTTGCCGCCTGATGATGTAAGATTCCAGCCATAAGATAACAGGTAATTGACATGTTTAAAGTCAGGATGTACTCCTCCGTGACCACCTAAAGTTATCTCACAGGCTCGGTACGCCGCGTCTGAACAGAATGCTCCGTGGTGCAGTTTAGTAGCTCCGGACGCTTTGACGAACGCGTTGTCATAGAAGTTTTTAGCTTTGCTTCGCCCCTTCTGCCAGACTAGGAGCTTCTTGTCTCGGGCCAATACGTCTTTCACCCTGTCTCCAACTATTGTGAGAGCTTCGTCCCAAGAGATCTCCTGCCACTCACCACTAACACCCTTCTGATTTACCCTCTTAAGAGGAGCTTTTACACGGTATGGATCGTAGACCGCAGAAATCTGAGCGATACCTTTCGGGCAAAGCTTTCCACGGTTTCGAGGATGATCCGGATGGCCTTCAAACTTTACAATGCGGCCATTTACAACGTGAGCCAGCATACCGCAGTCCTGCTTGCCTATCCAGCAGGTTGTAGGTATCAATTCCTCATTTATATCCAGTTGTGCTTTGGCTTTTGGCAGAATCGGCTTCAGCGTCTGGATGAAAAGATCATCTGCACCCAAGAATTTTAGACTAACTGCACCAACTGAAACGGCGCCAGTAGCCTTCATGAATTTACGTCTGGATACCAACTAAATTCACCATTTTCCTCTGAAATAAGTATAAATATGTAGAGTACTTACAATCTGGATTTGTAATAGCTTCCACCGTATTTCTGGTTCTAATTCTTTTGGATTTTGTTTTGATCATAACTACTATTCCCTGAGTGCTCTCTTGTACGCCGTATATATGTATATACCATATACATATTATAATAGTATATATTGTTATTTTTACATAAATTAGTTTATATTAATAAAATAATTTATTATAGTAACAATCCAGAAAAAGGCTGGCTCATACCATAACCAGTCTTAAATTTAAAGATATTAGGTAAGAATATTCACATCATAACCTCACCAAACGGAAGAAGATGATAGTCAGGCTTCCGCAGATGAAGATGCTCAAAAAGCAAATCGTAGGGCGCGAGTAGAGTGTTGAACGAAAGATTCGAGAAAAGGATGAAGGTAGGTGTTACCTTTCTGCTTGTGTTAATCATCTATATCCAGTCTTCGTTCAAGATGGATAAGTCTATTATAGTGATTTGACCATAGTTCGAGGGTTTGAGGTATCAAGCCGCTCGATCAGTTCTATTCCTGACGATCCTCAGCATAATTTTAGGCGCAGCTCTTCTGTACCTATTCTTCTATGCTGAGAGTCTTTGGGAGACCGCGCCCTCAGAAGTAGACAGCTCTTCATCAGATGGTGCTATCGGTATCTTAGTTAGACCTAGCATAGCGCTATATCATGTGGGTGATACTGTTGAAGCGGAAGGAGTGGTTGAAGTGATCACTTCGGCAGGTTCTGTAGAGTTAGAGATTATCAGCCCAGAGGGTGAACTGTGGGACTCCGGTGAAGCCGAGCTAGGAGATGTGGTGGGGCGTCACGCATCCTTCTTCGCTTCTTTCCGCACGGTTCTGGACAGTGATCCATCAGGGGTGTATCTTCTTCTGGTTAGGTACGGGGGAGTTCAGAATACCTCGTCCATCCTTATCTCCACATCATTAGGCCTCATTTCCGAGATACTTGACTTTCATCTTCAAAATATGGGGGGAGATGTTGTATCTAGGGTGAGGTTTGGTGACACTGTTTTAGTTGCTGGTTCGGTTGCTAATCATGGTGACGTTTCAAAGGAGTTCTCGTTAATTGTTGAGGTGAGAGATGAGAATTCCAGTATTGTACATTCCGGGTTTGTCGGCACAAGCATATCTCCGGGTGAAGTTAAGACCCTTAACGTAGGATGGCCAACTGGAGAGAGAGGTGTTTTTACGGTCTACGCATATGTCAAGGATGACTTTCAGAGCCGTAGAATAATCTCAAACGTAGCCACATTATCTTTCCAAGTAACGCCGTAGGAGAATGGGAAATTTAGTTTATTGTAAACCGATCCCTATCTACTCTTGTAGACTGTGGACACTATGGCTTCGAACTGCTTCTTCAACTCATAGGTGATAAGATACTTTTCTGACACGTTTCGCTTCGCAGAAGCCTCCATAGACGCTGTAACGTCTTTATTTCTCAATAGGTCTAGGGGAGAAGGTTGAAGAAGTATAAGGGTAAAGAAGTCTCGGTGGGGATTAGACCCACTTGCTGTTACGATAAGCGTCTGGCCAGAGACCCTAAGCCCGAATGGACGATGGAAAC
>JARPAQ010000059.1 GCA_029460375.1 Nitrososphaerota archaeon
CGAGAGTTATAGCTTTAGGTTTCCAGATAGCCAACGGTATGCTCATAGGCCCTTCAGACATGTTCGACGACCCCGCTTACGACCTAGCGAGAAGCAAAGCCAACGAGATTGCAGACTACCTTAGAAGACATGGACCGTTCATGCCTGCTCGTCTTGGCCCTGAAGAGATGGAGTACACCACACTCAAAACGGTCTTGCATAAGCTCGAAGGCAGGTTCAAGACGCCTGCATAGGTCCAACAGCCTGTGGATCTAGATTGCAGACCCCTGTACTTATAATCAACGAGAAGAATTATCTCGAAGTCTCTGGAGACAGAGCCCTCAAGCTCGCCAAAGCTGCAGAGGCCGTAGCAGGTGAACTTGGAGTGGCGGTAGCGGTTGCGCCTCCCCTTCCTTCTCTCGGACTTGTAGCTGGAGCCATATCTATCCCTGTCTTGGCGCAGCATACCGATGCTGCTAATCCGGGGAGTTCCACAGGTGCGATAGTTCCTGAGTTGGTGAAGTCTCTGGGTGCCATCGGCTCCCTCGTCAATCACAGTGAGAAGAGAGTTCCTTTCGATGTGTTGAAGCAGACTGTTATCCGCTTGAAGGAGGTGGGCTTGGTTTCAGTGGTGTGTGCTAAATCGCCTGAAGAGGTCTCTCGCATCGCGGCGGTGAGGCCCGATTTCATCGCTATAGAGCCTCCTGAGCTTATTGGTTCGGGTATAGCTGTATCAAAGGCTAAGCCGGAGGTAGTCTCTGATTCTGTTGAAGCCGTTCGGCAGGTGGATTCTAATGTTAGGGTGATATGTGGTGCGGGTATAGTTACTGGTGAGGATGTTGATGCTGCTTTGAAGTTGGGTTCAGTTGGGGTTCTTGTGGCAAGTGGGATTGTGAAGGCTTCAGACTGGCGTGCCAAGATAACAGAATTGGCAGAGCTCCTTAAGAGATAGCCAGTTTAATACTGAAACCCTACGTCCCCATATAACCAAGTATCGCTAGAACTGTCTGTACAAGTGTTGATTGTGGTTTGCCAAGTACTGGTATGAACTAGGGGGCAAGACTTGCAAAATAATAATTCCTGTACTAGATAAAACATCTAAGGCTGCAGGTGTCTGCCTTAGCACTAGAACCCACGCCAAACTATTGCCTATATGATAATGCAGGCGCAGAATAACGGTCATGACGGTGAAGATAAGGCGGTTCATCCCCTGACATTCAGATGAAAAACACTCTGTCTAAGGCGTAATAGAAATCATGTTATTGAAAAATAGAGGCTGGGTCGGACGCAAGCATGTGGCTCCTGCGCCGTGGGGAAAACATTGACCAACCTAACACTAGGCCGCCACAACCCCACCCCCTCAGGAAGCGTAAGCGAAGGTAGATGCCACGCACGGCGACCTCCGCGGGGATCTAATGATTCCACCTGCGTTAGTCACCGTTGATAACGCGGCACTGTTATTACATTAAACTACAGACCTAAAAAACCATTAGTATTTCCGATTTCGGAATTACTGTAAATGAACGGTCGTTGAAAAATATGGGGTGAGGTTAAGCTAGATAGGTAGGCTTCTGTGTGGTTTATGTTCGGTTATCAATTGGTGTCAGATCTATATTATGCGTATTGGTTAATTCAGTGGGTGTTTTCTGTGAATGCTAGAGAGAATGTTGAGACGATTCTTCAACGAATATACTGGCGACATCGAAGACAATTACAGAACCAAAACTACACGCTGGAATATGCTAATAAAATATCCCGTCCGTTTTCAAACGTGCTAGTGTTGATATCCCGATACTAGAATAAAAGGTGTTTATGGTTCAGATAGGGGATAGATTCAGAACCGGTGAAACTGCACTTGCACCCGGAGAATATGAATACGTTCGCCACACTGATTCCTACGGTTGTGAACCGACAAATTACGAAAAAAGGGTCACTATGTCAAAAGGTGAAAGATTTCCACCTCACAAGTCCTGCAACAGAAACGTCGTATGGCGGCTGTCATTCTATTAATCCACTCAAAATTGTAGGTAGCCCGGGCCAGATTCGAACTGGCGTCACCAGGTTTCTTCTCATTTTTGGATCCAGAGCCTGGCATCCCTAGCCCTTCCTGGTGAAGGTTGGCCGCTAGACGACCGGGCTACTCACCCTGTTGCCTTTCCGGGCTACAGTGACCTTTTCGATGCTTCTTTTAATTCTTTATATTTCATTTGGCGTTGTGAGTTTATGCATATATGCTTGCTTTGAATCTAAGGAAGTGCCCTTGATGGCTAATTTCATTTGAATGTATTTTGAGAGAAGGCTTAAGTTATTGGGTTTCTTGATCGAGTTAGGTTTCCAGTATCGCGGGACTTTGAACTGAAGTTGAAAAATATATAAAACGGCGATAATGTTATAGAAGAAATCATAAATATTATCATTCTTTCCGTGAGTCAGAATAATATTTATATTCTAGTTATAGCCATCGATAATGCCAAGGCGATGATGGATGGATCCACTACTCCTTGACTACGAACAAGATAAAACGCTATGGTTGATAGGTGAAGAAGGAGCCTACTGCAAACTCAACCCGCGTATCACTTCGCCGAATTGGCCGAACATTCTTAACTCAATCAAAGACCTTGAAAAAGACGGTTCCCACATGGAAGATCAAGGTTTTCTTCCAGAAGACTTGCGTCTGTGCAAAGACTTGACGACATATCCGTACTTTGAAGGTTGGGCGACAGTTCTTGAAGATGGAGCAGCAGCTTGGGGCCTAGAGGAAGGTATGCAATACATCGTTGCCGGACAAGAAATTCCACTGATAACTGCAGTATTCTGGTAGATAAATCTACAAAAATACTAGAAATTTTTTGCTCTCAGCCTATTAGAGTATGTCCTCTTGCTTAAGTGCTTAACATATCCCTCTGAAACACACTTATCCAGTCGAAAAAGGGTCATTTTGAGACTTTTAACAGCTCAGACGCCACAAGAAGCGAGAATCAGAGATAGAGCATATTCCGAATCTAATTATAATTCTCTAACTCTTCACAGGTATTTTAAACTACTTTGCATGAGCAGGGTTTAGGGAATGGTCTGATAGAAGTGGTTCTAGGGGATAGTCAGCACCCCTACGAAGGGCAGACTCTGCCCATAGTAGGAGCCGCTTATTGGAGAGTCGTATTTCCCGAAGAGCTCAAGGATAGTATGGTACTGCTTATCCGATTTTAATTTTTCTCCTTGGCCGCCTCCCACGTCCTTCAGCTTTAAGTATATCGTCACGGTGGAGGCGCCGTCTGGGAGGAGCATTACACCTCCATTCGCTAGGAAGGCCGGGTCTTCGAGATCCGGGTAGGTGCTTGCAGTGGGGGATATGGTTATGTAGAAGACCCTAGGCGCTAGTTGGCCGACTGCGCGATCTATCTCGAGAAAGAAGAAGGATGAATAGTTGCTCAGGTAGATGGGTCTATCCACCATGTTGGTGACATTCACCCGCCATATAGTATTTACATCACCCGGTATATTCCAACCGTCATTCCAGGTTGTACCATTGTCCTGAGAGTATTGTAGCGTAGTGGTGTCCATAGATACTGAGCCGATAGCTTTTGCGATCTCTGATGAAACCGCTGTCTTTACGGTCTGAGGCGGATAGGCGGCTGACACCAGAGTTCCTCTGCCC
>JARPAQ010000060.1 GCA_029460375.1 Nitrososphaerota archaeon
GTAGCTGCAGAGAATCATCGTTTTGTCACGTAGCCCATTCAAGGTTGAGCCGCATGATGCGGCCATCGCATCGATCTCCTCCGGTTTAGGGATGTACTCTCCCTTCACTCTATATCTGGCTGGAACGTGAATTTTCTCTATTTTGATAGCCTTCCCATTCTTGAAGCCATTGCACTGAAGAAACGTAATCACATCTCCCGCCATTCCGTTGATATAGCGAAGACTCTTCACCCCGTCATTGAGATCATTAACAAACTTCTGGAGCAAAACCTGAATCTCAGAACGCTTCAAAGCAACAAGCTCATCTGGACTTAAACCGACAGAACGAAGAAACCTATCCACATCCTGGAGAAACTTTAACCTCGAAGTTTCACTCCGAGTCTTCCTTTTCAAGTGATCCAGAAGCCTCTGAATAGAGGTATAATCACTGACCCATCCCTCAACCTTCAACCGCTTCTCGAAACCATTCAAACACGCATCACCACACCCATAAACACCAAATTATAAATACTTAGCGTCATCTGAATGGCGTTAAGCTACACCACGGCGGCCACATTCAAAGCTCAGATTGCTCTTCAATTTAAAGTTAAACAGCATCGTCCATGGTCATCATTTTGATATAATCTTTGCAACCAAATCAGATCTATTGTCAAAGATATATTCTTCATTTGCGTTAGGTATTAATCTAAGATGGTGTAGGCTTTGGTATGCCTGAATACTTGGTCACATCTAATCTGGTAGTAGAGCGTGAAAAAACTGCTCCGCACAGGGCAGCCCACCTTGACTACCTCACGAGGTTGAAAGAGGAGGGGAAGCTTCGTTTGGCGGGCAGATTCTCAGACGGCAAGGGCGGAATGTACATACTTGTGGCTGATTCTTATGAAGAAGCTGAGGAGTTGGCTAAGGCTGATCCCTACCATGTCAATGGCTTGCGTCAGTTCACGATTATCGGTTGGGAGAGAAGGCTTTAGGGTGAAATATGGTCTTCAGACAGAGGCTGCTTGTTTACTTGCAGGAACTTTCTGCTGAACCTCTTCGTTCTTGAGGCTGTTGAATAACTCGTACGCTTCGTTCACAGTAGTGTTTTCATGCACAATTGAACGGACAGCCTTTATCATAGACACCGGGGCCTCGGATTGAAAGATGTTCCTACCCATATCCACACCCACCGCCCCTGAGTGAATAGCGTTATAGGTGAGCTGCAACGCCTCCTTCTCAGGTATCTTCTTGCCGCCAGCCATGACCAGCGGGACAGGACAGCCCTCCGCAACCTTTTCAAACCCTTCGCAGAAATATGTCTTAACGATATGTGCACCGAGCTCGGCAGCGATACGGCAAGCAAGACCAAGGTAACGCGCGTCACGAGCCATATCTTTACCCACAGCAGTAACTGCCAACACTGGAATACCGTACCTCTCTCCTGCATCGACCAGTTTGGATAGGTTCAGCAACGTCCGTCTTTCATACTCCCCTCCGACGAATATCGAGAGAGCCACTGCTGAAGCGTTTAGACGTATAGCTTCTTCCATAGACGTAGTGACACCCTCATTGGAAAGTTCTTTGAGAATGCTGGTTCCACCCGATACTCTAAGCACAACAGGTATATCCGCATCGGCATCTATAGATGTTCGAAGTATTCCCCGTGTAAGCATAAGCGCGTCGGCGTAAGGTAGAAGCGGCTGTATCGTCTTTCTCGGCTCTCGTAATCCTGTAGTCGGACCTTGAAAATACCCGTGATCAACAGCCAACATTACCGTGCGGCCGGTATTCGGTTTTATTATGTTTGAAATGCGGTTTTTCAGTCCCCAATCCATGATGAATAACTCTCCTCCGTTTTGTGGTCAGATGTATGTTCACCTATAAAGATAACTGTCGGAAATTTTGCGGCTAGGGCGCGATTATGATCTTCATGCCGTCTCCTCTCATAGCCGTCTCAACCGCATCTTCGAACTCTTCCAGCCTAAATCTATGAGTGATCAGAGAGGCCGGATTCACTTTCCGCTCCTCTATCATCTTTAACGCCGCCTTCGTTTCCGCCTCAGTGGCCCCATAACTCGAAATAATGGAAACCTCAGAGTTGAATATGTCACTAAAATCATAGTCCAACACAGAGCCAACAATAGGAACCCCAAAGAGGCACACCGTCCCCCCCTTCCTAACCGCCTTCAACGCCTGCACTATAGCTTTAGGACTACCAGAAGCCACCATAGCCACATCTACACCTCGACCACCAGTATCACCCCGAACACTGGAAGGCACATCAACATCCCCCGCAGCATAGATACCATAAGCACCCTGATCCTCAGCAAAGGCCAGCCTCATCTTATTGATATCGCTGACCAAAACTTTCGCACCTATATCCTTCAACAACTGAAGATGAGTAAGCCCCATAGGCCCCGCACCCACAACCAGAACAGAGTCACCCTCAGAAACACGGCATCTGGATAAGCCTCTTATGCAGCAGCCGATGGGCTCTATGAAACTGGCTTCTTCAAAGCTAACATCCTCGGCAAGCTTCAGCACACCGCCTTGCCGTATGTTCCACGATGGAACTCTGAAGTATTCCGAGAAACCTCCGGGATCAAGGTTGCTAGATCGGTATTCGGTGCACATGGTTTCGCTTCCCTGTCTACAGAAATGGCAGTTGTAGCATGGGGTATGGTGATGGGGGAAGATCCTGTCTCCAACTTTAAAATCATCTGCACCTTCACCAACATCGGCCACTACACCAGCCGCCTCATGCCCCAATACAGGTTTGGACGCAGTATACTGGCCATGCATCTTTTCTACATCAGTTCCACATAGACCACATACCTTCATCTCCACCAAGATGTCCCCCCTCTCCAATCTGGGAGGAACCAGCTCCTCCACCGCGACTCTGCCCGTGTTCTTCAGCAATACAGCCTTCAACGCGTCTCCGCCTGTATACCCTTCACGATTAACTGGTGATTTAAACACATCAGTTGGAGTCAAAATGGCATGTTCTAAGATTTGATGAAGAATCACCAGCAAAGAATAGAATCTGACTCGCGAAAACGTTTCTTCGTGATGAAGGGGTGGTAGACGCAGGCATGTGGCTCCTGCATCCGTGGGGAAAATAATGACCAGCCTGTTCCGGGCCGCCACAACCCTACCTTCACAGCCGCCCTCGCTGTAAAGCTTAATCCGATGTTATCTTCCCAAAAAAATAAAGGGGGTTGGCGGTATTATCGCCTTCTTGTTACTAGTACGGCTGATGCTGCGTGATAATCTACAATCCGGTAAGTTGGTAAGTATCTCTCCTACCCTGCAGAATTAACCTCTAGGAATCCATAAGATTTTAATCAACCTCTAGAATCTCTGAGTCACGGGCTCGTGGCGCAGCATGGATAGCGCGGCAGTCAGGTTCTTGGTCGAGCCTCCTATGCATGCCGGCGACAGCTGTAGAAGATCGATATCGATCTTCGGCTAGAGGTCGAGGGTTCAAATCCCTCCGAGCCCGCTTATAGACCACTTAATCATAGCAGGATCTACTAAATACATTTAGAGGTTCTTAGAACCAACAGGTGGGTGTGAAACAAACCTACTGGTACTTTAAACTCTTCAACAGCATAAAGGAGAGGCATGAAGTCGATTTCGCTGAGTTAGAATTATCCAGCCTGTTCGGAGAGGTAGAAAGGGTTAGAAACTTTACTGATATTTTGTTTAAAACTCCCTTCTACAGCTTTACTAAGAATGTCCGTATTCAAGATTATTTTGCCCACGAGTTACCTTACGGCGAATACATGGGTTTCTATTGCGAAATGAACGGGTGGGCTGATGTTGAGAAGCTGGTGCGAAGACTTGCGTATATTCGAGAATTCTTCGTTGTTGCGGATGAGGGCGATCCTGAAAAACTTCTGAAAGAGCTCTTCCCATTAGGTGAAATCGACAAGAATGCTCAGTTCTTCCAAGAAGACGGTAAGATACTTCTAAGGTTCATCACGAACCAGTACTTCTTTGAAAAGTCACAGTACATCTCTAAACTCAGTAGAAATGAGCAGGAAGCAGATAACAACATAGACATACTCTTCAACTTTCTGACCAAACGTTTCAAACGTATCCCAGCGTCGTCAACTATGCAGATAGGCAAAAGGCTCGAGGACTATTTCACTATAAGGGAAGAACCATCACTACACCTAACACACTATATGCACCCCTACAAAGGAAAGTTCCACCCCAAGATGGTAAGAGCCCTACTTAACTACGCACACCCTGAAGACGAAGGCACTGTCATGGATAATTTCGCCGGCTGCGGAACCCTCTTGGTAGAAGCTACTTGGATGGGTCTTGACAACAAAGGGGTCGAGATAAATCCGCTTTCGGTGTTGATGTCAAATGTGAAGTGCCATTCCTTGAGCATAGACCCTGCGGTGTTGAAGAAGGATATACTAGTCTTCCTTCAAACTCTTGAAACCGCTCAATTGAGCTACGAGAAACAGGCCTCAGGCACTATGTTGCTAGTCGCGCCGAAATATGA
>JARPAQ010000061.1 GCA_029460375.1 Nitrososphaerota archaeon
GGGATGATGAGGTTTTGGCTGAGTTGAACTATGCTTCCATCGCGAACACGGCTGTCCATGAAGGATATCCTGGCCACCATCTTCAACTAACCTATAATGCGTTGAATCCTTCTCTGATAAGGGCGCTATTTCACGGAACGGAGTTTATCGAGGGTTGGGCTCACTACTGTGAAGAAGCTATGAATAACTTAGGCTGGAGAGATACTCTGGAAGCGCAGTTTATGCAGACTGTGGATCTGATATGGAGGGCTGCCCGTATAGTCATAGATGTGAAGCTGAGCACTGGTATAATATCGTTCAACGAAGCCGTAGACCTTCTTGTCAAGGAGACAGGTATGGCTAGAGCCTCAGCGTTTGCAGAGGTTAAACGATATACATATACTCCGGGCTACCAGCTCAGCTACTATCTCGGCAAACATCTTATCAAGAGTCTAAAGAAAGAGGCGGAAGGACTCTGGGGCGACGGGTATAGTGATAGGCGTTTCCACGACGTTATACTGGGCTCAGGCGGGTTGCCGATAAAGTTCTTGAAGAAGATTATAACAGATTCAGATACGCAGCCTTAGCTAATTCAAGCTTAAGATTTAAGTTTAACAGCGCCCGTATATCTACGCTTATCACAGCATCCGCTCCTAGTAAAACCTTAAATGTATTTGAACATAGTAAAATCAAGAAGATGTCCGTCAGCAGTTCTCAGGTAGCCGCACTCCTAGCGGTTGTAGCTCTTCTAGCTGCTGGAGGGACTTACCTGCTAATGTCCTCAACTACAGAGCCAACGACTGCCAGTACTGCGACCATAACTCAGACTTCAACTGTTACAACAACTCAGATTTCAACTTCCACAGCTACGAAGACTCAGGTTTCAACCATAACTACTACTACGACCCAAACTTCCACCACCACATTAACTAAAACAGCTGAGGCTTCCTCTCTTGAAGTTACTCCATTGGGGCATGCGACGGTTATGATAACATTAGGTGAATACACCATATACGTAGATCCTTATGGAATAGACTTCTCCACATCCCCTAAAGCTGATCTTATCCTAATAACACATCCTCACCCTGATCACCTATCCACATCAAGTATACAGGCTCTGAGCAAAGACGGTACAGAGCTGATCGCACCTGAATCTGCGAAGAGCAGTCTACCGCAAGCCATAACAATTCAGGCTGGTGAGGAGAAGAGTGTCGATGGTGTAAAGGTCAAGGCTGTAGCTGCATATAATTTGGAGCGTAGGAATCAACGTGGAGACCTCTTTCATCCTGAAGGCTTCGGCGTGGCGTATGTAGTTTCGATCGGTGGGAAGAACATATTGTTCGCAGGGGATACTGAGTGTACTTCCGAGATCCAGAGTCTAGAGGATATCGATATAGCCTTCCTACCTATAGACGGGGTGTACACCATGACACCTGAAGAGGCTGCGCAGTGTTACATAGAAATAATGCCTAAGGTCGCTATACCTTATCATCAGAACCGTGAAGATCCCAACCAAGTGAAAGATCTCTTAACCTCAACGCCCAGCATAAAGGTTGAGATATATCAGCTCCCCTGAAGCATCAGAGAACAGTGTAAGCAGCTCTATCTCCGTTTAGTATGCAGATCTTAGCCTAGATTCCACTTCATCGTTTGTGATGACTCCAGTATTCTTGACCGCCGAGTATATGCTAACTCTTGCGTCGCAGCGCAATGAATGCTACTGAAAGCATGGCCACTACACCGATGAACATCACGGCAGGAAGTGTCAGTTCACCCATCTGACTCAACTGCTCTACTGTGATTGATGTAGCAATCGTTGGAGTCCTAGTAGTAAGCACCTGAGTAACTGTAGATGTAACCGAACTGACCACCGTAGTTGTGGATACAGATCTGAAAGATATAGATGTAACAGTAACGGTAACGGTCTTCACCTGCTCAGGTTCGACGGGCTTAGTTTCGTTGGGTTTCTGCGTAGGTTCAACAATGTTAAGTTTTACCCCCACATCACTCTCCACTTTTGTTCCCTTAATATCCTCCACCCCTCTACCAACTATTTTTAGTGCGACCATGCCTTGAGGTGCGTCCGACGAAATGTTCACAGTCATCACGGATACCCCTAACTCAGGATCTGCGGCTTGGACAGGATTAGGTTCGAAAGTGGCGGTTACACCTTCGGGCGGTTCTGACAATTCAAGATTCACACTGCCTTTGACCCACGATTCTTGGGGATAGATTGTTATCGTGAACTCCGCTGAACCTCCTGCGGGTGCATCTTGCGCAGTGGGTGAAGCACTCATAAATATCGAAGGTTCTCCTTGTACGAGTGCGAATGCTACTTGAGGCGTCAAGACTAGAAGTACAGCGATAATTGCTATCTGGCTCTTCATTCCAATATTCATTTTCCATAATTAATAGGGTTCGAAACTAAAAAAGTTATCGTTCTCCAGCTCTATTGCAGAAAAGCCACTAAACATAAACCTTAGAGCAGAGACAGATATGACAATTGACGCAACAGAATCCTTTCTCGATATACTTATAGCCCTCCTACCTTTTCGGCTACGGTGTCTTGGAAGTGAAGTGGCAGTATATCGCTGTAACCATCATACTGGGTGTATTAGCGATTGCAGCAGCTCTCTATCTCGCACCTTCCCCCAGAGAAGAGACAATTGAGGAGGGTTGGGTAGGGTACGAAGAGCCGGTGATGAAGCATATAGGCGGTAAATTCAACACGACTCTGTTTCTTATGGCGCGTCTTGGTGAATATGAGAGCGGCGATATAGTATACATCCGCGACGGAGTTGAGCGTAGAGGCTACTATATTTCTGCACTCGAGCAAGCTCTAAATTATCTGAAGACAAACACTCCTCCAGACTCAACGATACTGGCTTGGTGGGACTACGGCAACATGATAATAGGATACGGTGAGAGAGAGGCGATAGCGATAAACCCGTCGGAGAAACTTCTTATCGGAATAACCAACACCAGCGCAGCGATCAAAACCGATCCAGAGGAGAAGCTAGAAGACATCGCCAAAGCGTTGGTCGCGACAGATCCGAACGATACTCTTACGATAATGAAAAAGTACGGGTCAGAATTCATACTCGTACCGACCGGGATATTCGGTGACGAAGGAAAAGCACAATGGATATTCTTCGCAGCAGGCGTACCGCTGGACGATATGGATGACTACTGGGAAGACGGAAGGATTGTGAGCAAGGGTATAGACACAGTCCTCGACAAGATGCTGAACAAGAAGGAAGTACCTGGGTTCACCCTAGTATTCTCAGACAAAGATACCCGGATATATCAAGTTGTCTCCTGACCTCATTTAAGCCTCAATGTTATGCATAGCCTTGAGATCCAGACTGAACCCCTGAAGATCCTTAGGCATCTCCACCACTATAGGCGCCTTCAACGACAATCCCTTCGACTTCTTCTCATTCCAGACCTTAGAGTTGAACTCTAAAAGCCTCTCCGTATACTCAGAAGCCTCCGTGCTCCACGCCGCTTCAGGAAACATCTCACGGTGAACACTCTTCTCACCATACAGTTGTCTCCACAACACATCCGTTACAAACGGTGTAACAGGCGCCAAAAGGAGCAGAATACTCTTCAGAACTATATGCAACGTATACCACGCAGCCCTCTGCTCCTGCTCACTGAAACCAACTCCATAAGCCCGAGCCTTCGTCATCTCCAAGTAATGTGCCGCGAAGATGTTCCAAGTGAACTCTCTCACTCTGTTGGCGGGTATAAAGAAGTTAAAGTCCCTATACCCTTCCTTACATTCATCTATCAGCTTTGAAAGCTCAGCAAGTATCCATCTGTCGCTCAGAGTAAGCTCAACATCCTCCGGCATAGGGAAACTCGATATGAATCGAGAGATATTCCATATCTTAGTGAGGAACTTCTTGGATCCAGCTATGCGGACTTCTGAACAGCGGAAGTCGGCGCCCAGACTTGCCTCTGACGCAGACCAGTACCTGAAAGTGTCTCCACCGTAATTCTCCAGTATCGGTATAGGATCTATAACGTTCCCTTTACTCTTACTCATACGCTCACCCCTCTCATCAACACCGTACCCCATTATCCAAGCGTGTTCAAACGGTGTCTTGCCTGTGAGCTGGTAACACCTTAAGGTTGTGTAGTATAGCCAAGTTCTAATTATGTCCTTAGCTTGAGGTCTAAGGCTTGTAGGGTATGTCTTGCCGAAGAATTCCTCATCACGCTTATACCTGGAAACGAAGAGAGGCGTTATGCTGGAGTCCATCCAAGTGTCAAAGGTTCTGTCATCACCTACAAACTCTGTTCCACCGCACTTCTTACACTCTTTAAACGGCGCCGTGTCCTTCCACGGTTGATAGTACCGCCCCGGCTCAGGAAGGTGAGGTTCACCGCACTTCTTACAGTACCAGATAGGTATCTCTGTCGCGTAGTAACGTCTCCTTGATATAGGCCAGTCTATCGATATTGAGTCTATCCAGTTAAGAAGTATCTGCCTATGCGCCTCTGGATGGAATATCATCTTCTCAGCCAGTTTTTTTACTTCAGGTTTGAACTCTATCTGCTTCAGATAATACTCGCTCATAGGGATTATTTCGATAGGTGTACGGCTACGCTCACACATCGGGGTTCTATGAATTATACTCTCCTTCTTTTCAACAAGCCCCTCTTTCTCCAGATCTTTGACAATTTCAGCCCTAGCCGCCTTTAGCCTCATATCCTTATACCGGCCAGCCGCCTCTGTCATACGTCCCCTTTCATCAACCGCTATGACCTCGTTTAACCCTAATTCTCTGAATAAAAGCACGTCAGTATAGTCACCGTAGCTACAGACCATAACAACACCAGAGCCGAACTCAGGCTTAGCGCTTGAATGAGGCTGGATAGTGACCTCCCTACCATATATCGGTATGACGGCGTGTTTACCATGATGCTGCTTATACCGTTCATCATCAGGGTTGACGAGGACAGTCTGGCAGGATGATAAAAGCTCCGGCCGGGTCGTCGCGACTATAAGATCTTCACCTGTCTCTTTAACTTTGAAACGTATGTAGACCAGCTCAGTCGGGCGCTCCTCGTAATTCACTTCCGCATCGGCTATCGTGGTACCACAGTCCAAACAGTAGTTGTTAGGTCTCGACGCCTGATAGATCAACCCCTTATTCCACAGATTTATGAACGTGGTCTGCGTCAGCTGCCGGTACTCTTCAGAGTCGGTTCTATAGTACTTCTTAAGGTCGCCGCTCATCCCCATAAGCTTCATGATCTGAATCATCTCCAACTCCAGATCATCCAGTGCGTGTCGGCAGAGCTTAAGAAACTCCTCACGCGGCGTCTTGTGGGCTTTCACCTTATACTTTCGCTCTGTATATAGCTCTACTGGGAGCCCGTTTCTATCTATCCCTATCGGGAAGAGAACTTCATATCCTGACATGCTTGCCGTGCGGGCTATCATATCTATTTGGGAGTAGTGTGCTGCTGCTCCGATGTGCCACGGGCGGCCTGAAGGGTAGGGTGGCGGAGTGTCTATGACGAAGACTCTGCGTTCATCATTCGGGTTGAAGGGTTGTGCTTCTTCCTCCCACTTCTTGAATATCTCCGTCTCTATAGAGGGGCTCCAAGCCTTCTCCTTGATCTTCGGTGTAAACTCCACAGCCGGGTTCTCCGCCTTGACAGGTTTTCTGGACTTATATTTCAGTTACGTGCTTCTAGCCTGTCTGTTTGAATCTTAGGAGGGCAGCTATACCTCCGAAGCTCTTCAGCATCCTGCCTTCCTCCGTCTTTGAAGAGATTACCTCCACCTTGGCCGCTGAGTCTACTGCCAAGTCAGCCAGATACTCTATGAAGTCCTGCTCCTCCAATTCCCGATCGGGACTTCCGCATTTTACGCAGGCTGCGGTCACCATCTCCTGCTTCTCTTGGATATACTTCTCCTTGCTCACCAGCTTGACCACTTCTTTTCCACAGTGTTTGCATTTCGATTTTAGACGTGTCAGCCCTATGTCCTCCGAGACAAGAACCGTATCCACACTGGCACTTCGCAGTCCTTCTTCAATCTCCTTCACTCCATACGTTGAGAGTCCACCATCCTTATTCACCTCTCTCAAAAACTTCTGAACAAGCTGCTTTTCATCCATCACCCTGACTCCTTCCAAGACTTGACCTGATTTTTCCAAGGTTTCTCGGATACCTTCTTCACCCGCATAAGATGTATCCAGCACAGCCAAAACATTCTTCTGCAGCCTATAGTCCAGATACTCCTCTTTCAGGAAGTTGCTCTTAGTGGGGCCCGGCCCGCTTACTATCAGACCTTTCACCTTATACTCCTCTAGAAAAATCTTCTTAGCGTAATCTGCTACTCGGTGATAGTATCCTGTGAGCTCCATATCTCTAAGCCGTTCGAACCTTCTTGCTGACTGTCCTCCTGCCCGATGTTTCCCTGAGACTCCTGATGTCACGACTTGGGCTGTTTCGAACTTGTCGCCCGACACTATGCCTAAACCTGCTTCGCTGGTGTCTACTGATAGTATGCCGATTACCTTCTCCTCTTTTAGCATGTTGCGCAGATGGGACAGGTGAAAGTGATCGTCGCACCTGTATAGATAAGTCTGGACAGGTTGGTGCGGCAGTATCTCGTAGACTTCAACCACCTCACTCCCCGGCGGCCCTTCACCGGGAATGGCTCCTGCAAATATCACTATGCCGTTTTCAGGCGTCTTTTTGTATAGCTTCAGTCTCTGCTGGGTTCTGGTCAGGGCGTCCTGCACATGATTTCTAGTAGTATCCGATTTTATGTTAGATGCTGTTCCATATTCTTCCCTCAGGCTGTTCACAACTTCGTGCAGAGCTTTATTCGGAGGTACGTATAGGGAGACGAGTTCTGTTCCTCTCCCTTTTTTAGCTGATAGTCGAGAGAGAAGTTTTCTCATCTTGTATAATAGCACGGAGTCGGCTCTACTGCTCACTGTCTATCCCCTTTTAATCTTCATATACTGGTTTCTTTTAGCCTAGTTTCGCCGTGCTTCAAGACTATGATGGAGAATTATTTGCGAAGTTATAAAAGTAGCGTCAAGAAGTAATTACGAAAATGGTAATTCACTCCTTGAACCGAAACCTACTAGCTTTAGCTTCAGAACAATGTAAGGATCCAGACCTATGTATACTTAAATATGTTTTATTATTTTATCACTTATCTACATCAGGGTGAAGACATTTAGAACCTATTTCCGCAAATTCTTTCTATGGTCATCTTTAGGGGCTCTATGCCTAGCCATCCTCTCTGCAAACCCCTACTTAACTGTCTCAGCCCAAACTAACCTTGAAAAAGACAACCCTAACCTCAACATCGATTACGAATACGAAAAACGAAACGCCAAGATCGAATACCAACTTCAAAGAAC
>JARPAQ010000062.1 GCA_029460375.1 Nitrososphaerota archaeon
GGTTTCTCTTCAGTCTTAGCCTCAGTCATCTTCTTAGTCTCCTCTTCAGTTTTCACTTCGGCTTTTGCCTCATCCTTCACCTCTGGAGTAGCTTCTTTAACTTTGGGTGCTGTGGGTTCTGATGCTTTGACCTCTTTTACAATAGGCTCAGTCTCTTTTTCTTCAGGTTCAGCTTCTTTCGGCTTGGTCTCTATAATTTCGACTTCAGCGGGTATCGCGTCCTTCAACGCTATCTTTACTTTAATGCCGTATAGCCCCATCTTCAACTGTACATGATGCGTAGCCTCTTGGACTATCCTTTTAGCTGTCTCCCCGCTCTTTGGAACTATACCTTCACGATACTTTTCGTGATGTGACCTTTCACTTCTAAGTTTCCCCGCCACAGATATCTCTGCACCCATAGCCCCTGCGTTCATTATTGAATTCAGAGCCCAGAGAGCCGCTCTTCTGAAGGCTGTTCCCCGGCTTACATTATGGGCGATTCGGTTACACATAACATTAGGGTTAAGTTCAGGCACCTCTATTTCAAGGACAGAGATTTGAGGATTCTGAAGTTCAAACTTCTCACCTATCTTCTCCGTTAAGCTCCTTATCCCTACTCCACGCCTACCTATAACCAAACCCGGTCTGGTTACAAATACAGTAATTCTAGTGCCTACAGGGGTCTTCAGAACATCCACCCCTCCATAACCCGCGTCCCCTATCTCCTGCTTTAGGAACTCGTCCAGCTCAGCATTCCTAGCAAAGTTCTTCATGACATTTCTGATAGCGGACATCCTTCAACTACACCTCAGCTGCTGCAAGCTCTATATGGACCAGCGTATTATGGCTGGGGGAGGATCTGCCGAACGCCCTAGGCTTGAACGACTTGACCTGCCTTCCCCTCATAGCGGCTGCGTGAATAATCTTCATCCGCTCGGTATCCATACCTTTGAAATCACCATTATTCTCAAGATTCTCAATGATCACAAGTATCTCCTCCGCCGTTTTAGTAGGATAACGACCAACATGGAAACCCGTCAAGCCGCTTCGATGCCCAACCTTCTTCTTAAAACGTCGGAAAGGAACAGGCTGCTTCTTCTCCATTACAGATCCAAGATACTCTTTAGCCTCGGGTAGCATCATGCCCTTTATGGCTTTACAAACCTCTCGAGCAGCCTTCGGGCTGATGTCGACCTCTCTTCCACTGGCTTTTACATACGGCTGAGCATAGCCGGTCAAGCTGTATCCGAACTGTGGCAACGTGTTTGGATCTCCTTTCTTCTTTCACTCGGTACGTGCGTTTGACGGGCACTCGTTGATGATTTAAAGCTTTTCAAGTCTTTTAAGATAAAATTTCTTCATCGAGCTATTTGAGTGGGACGTAAAGACTTGAACGTGAAGCACCTATGCCGGGGGTACCGTGTACAACTTTCTTGTTGGTTATGACGTATTCACCTAGATAGTGCCCTACCATAGGTGGCTTGATTTCGACTGCTACAAACTCTTTTCCGCTGTAGATATGGATTGTAAGCCCAACCATATAGGGTAGGATTATCATATCCCGACAATGGGTACGTATAGGCGTATCCAGCTTCCCATCTCTCGCCTGCTTTACCTCTTCCAAAAGCTTCCTCTTCACATCGGATATTCCTCGATTCAACGAGCGCCTCTGCCTTGAAGGAAGGAGAAGCAGAAACTGCTCCAGTGCCATAGATTTCAGCTGCTCGATGTTATATCCTCTATACTTGAATTCTTGCACCAATTACTTACGTTTCACCTCCATCTTGACTCTTGCTAGACGTTTAGTACCTGTCTTCCGAGCGGCGACCAACCCAACCTTTCTACCCGGAGGCGCGTTCCTGCTGGTGGTCGTTGGCTTACCGGGATGCTGATGCCTCCCTCCTCCAAATGGATGGTGAACCGATGCCATAGCTACTCCTCTAACCCTTGGGTAAAGCTGACCCTTAGACCTCATCAGGTGATACTTGGGCCCCGCTCTTAAGAACGGTTTTTCACCCCGTCCCCATCCAGCTATTCTGCCCAACGAGGCTCTACCGTTTCTGTTTATTATTGCGGCCTTTCCAGATGGAAACCTTATCAGCGCACCTGTGGTGGTGTGGGAAAATAAGGTGGCTGTATTTCCTGGAGCCTTTACGAGTTTTCCTCCGTCTCCTTGGTTCAGCTCTATGTTACATATGGTTGAGCCTTCAGGTATCTCTGCTAAGGGTAGAATATTTCCTTCTTTCACTTCGGCTCCTTTCCCTATTTCTATCTGAGCTCCCACCTTCAGCCCTGTGACTGCAGGGATGTATGCAAACTTATCTTTTCTTAACTCTATTTTTGCAAGGGGCGCGTTTCTACCTCTCTCGTGCAGTATATCGATAACTTTACACTTCAACAGTTCGCCAGACTGCTCAGGGTATCTTGCAGGCGCTATCTTCCCCTTCTTAGGTGCCCTATACTGCATGCCTCCTCTTCCTCTTCGCTGCGTTAGGATTCGCTTACCCATTCTATACCAGCCCTAGTTTTGAAGCCAGATCAGTTGCAGAATGACCTTCAGTTAGACGTACATAAGCCTTCTTCCCGATCCTTGTATTAGCCGTCCTGACTGAATACACCTTTACCTCATACAGTACTTCAACAGCATCCTTTATCCTCCTCTTGCTGGCATCTCTTTCGACCAAGAACACAATCTTATTCTGCCTCTCAATTAGATCAAACGTCTTCTCCGTCACATACGGCCGATAGATAACCTTCAAAGCATCATCAGGTCGCAACCAACTCACCAACCTCCAGAAGCGGCTTCGGAAGAGCCCCAAGCGCAGATTCACTCCAGACCACAAGCCTGCCCGGATGAGAACCCGGCGCAAGATCTGTAACCGTAAGATCCCGAGCTAAAACACACTCAACACCCGGAAGGTTGTCCACCGCCTTACCTATCCCCTTGTCTTCAGCGACAACGATCAAAGGTCCTCTTCCGCTTCTAATAGTTCTACCACGCATCCGGGACTTGCCGGATCTAGCTTTTCTAACACGGACAGACCTCTCCACATCATCTGAAAGGTTTAACACTCGAAACAGGTCACGCAACTCACTTGTCTTACTAATCTTTTCAACATTATCTACCAAAACAACTGGAAAACTCTTCACATCAGCAACCTGGTGCCCTCTTAAAGAGACTATCTGCCTCTCCGCAGTCGCCGCTATGGCAGATGCTATGGCGAGTCTACGCTCCTTCCGGTTGACCTCTTTTCGTATCCTCTTCTCAGACCTTGGGGGATGAGGTATTCTGCCACCTACTACGCTCGCAACTCCTGCTGCCTTATTGGCCCTTCCTGTCCCCCCTCCCTTTACTCTGGCCATCCTTGCAGCTCCTCGGCCTACGCCCCAGGATTCCGCGCTCGTCCTTTCTCCCGCCTCTGGGTCTCTTCCCTGAGGTTGCAGGCTGTGTGTTGACAGCGCGACGTACACTCGATGTATGAGGTCTGGTCTAAAGGGGGTTGAGAATATCTTCGGGAGATCTACCTTCCCCTTGGCTTTTCCTTTTAGATTTAGCAAGTCAGTCTCCAACTAATGTCACCTACTTCTTACTGTGCTTAATTGCAGTATCTTGGGTGGCTGAACCTTCTTGTTACCCGGCCGGATTGAATACCTCATCTTTACCAGCCTCTTCGGAGGTCCTTGAACCGAGCCTTTTACAATAATGTAGTCCGACTTTACAACACCATAATGTGAAAAGCCACCTTCAGGAGTTACAGGGTTCTCATCTGGATTGCCTACCACTATTACACGTTTGTTATATTCAGTGCGTCGATGGAAACCCCTCTGGCCTGCACTGGGAACTGTGTACATGGTGGCGGCGGGCTTCCACGGCCCGATCGAGCCGACTGCTCGGACGGTCTTTCTGGACTTGTGCTGCTTCCTCTTTATCCCCATACGGGTTACAGGGCCTTCAAACCCTTTCCCCTTAGTAATCGCCACGGTGTCTATGTACATACCCGGTTGAAATATGTCTGAAATCTTAACAGTCTTGCCTAGAATCGACTCAAGGTATTCGAACTGAGACTCTACTGTACCGCCTCCAACTTCGACTTCAAATAATACAGGTGTCTTCTGAGGTACATCTGTCTCTTTAGGTGTGAGGCAGCAGACCGCCGTGAACCTTTCAACCTTGTCCAGCGAGTTCTTGAGTGACTCGAGGTGCTTCTTGCTCGCCGTGTTCTTGAACTTCTTCTTTCTAGCCATCTCCTTGGGCTGATTCTTAGTGTAGACCTCGTCAAAGACCTTCAGGACACCTTCGCTCTCTTCGTACATCCTGAAACAGCTGATAAATATGGGCGGA
>JARPAQ010000063.1 GCA_029460375.1 Nitrososphaerota archaeon
CATTCACAGCTCTAAGGGTGTCTGAAAAACCTAGAGCCAGACGATCATCTCCTACTGAAATACGCCGGACAGCTTCTTCAAGCAGAGCAGCAGCTTTGCCGAGTCTGCTGGCCGCGATGTTCTCTCTAAGGTTCTGAGAGTGAAGAGCAAGGTAGATTCCATCATCACCAGTAGAATCCACGCCTTCTACAAGCAGAGCGGATGAAGCTTTGAGACTGCCGCTGTCTGAAAGATAATTTACAAACTCATTCTTTGTGGTGCCGGGGCCTGTTACATAGATATGCATATCTTGTTTGAAGATGCGTATCATAGCCTCTTCCAGCTCTTTGAAGTATGGTTCAAGCGGTTTGTGGGCTTGGCGGTAGAATTTGCCTGAGAAGCCTGATTGTATAGTTGGGTATATCTGTAGGTGTACTCCTTTCACCAGTCCGAGACCAGCTTCACGTCTATCCATAGCTACGAGTATGAAGCCAGCTTCTTCTCTTTGACTCTTCTTCAGCAGATCAATCTCCAAGGAGCTCAACCGCTCCTTCTTGATTCCGATACGTTTCATAGGCGTTACGATCAGGGAGTGTGACGCACCTTTTGAAACCATCTCGTTCGAAGTTGAAACTATATCTCCGATTATCCTCAACCTCTCTAGGGCCGAGTCTAAGGCTACATGTTCAACATTTAGTGTAACGGAGATCTTGATACGTTCACCCTTATCTGGCCTGACATAATCACCAACCTCCTTCACAGCTCTAGATGTTTCTCCTGAAACCTTGTCTCCGATGGAGAGTATCCTGCGTAGTACCCAGAGGTCTTCAGCATTCTCCGGGGTAAGGAGGGCTAACCCTGCTTTGGGAGTTAACCGGTGAATTATCATCTACAGATGCAGAGGCGGTGTCAATCGAGACCTAGCTGTTCGAAGGTCAGTATGGTGATGTTGGTGGACTTCTTTGTGATGTTGCCGACTCTGTGCCCTATTATCGTGCCGGCGCCTAGGCTTTCGCATATGTCTACAAGCCTCTGGGTGACTATACCGTCGAAGATTATGGTCTTTGCGTTCTTCTGGATGGATAGTTTTTCTACCAGTTGGTTTACGGGGATCTGGATTATCTGTTTCATCTTTCCGTCTAGTATGACCGCTTCGAGGGTTCCGTTGATCTTTGGGTATATTTCTTTGATGTTTTTGAGGAGTGGTTGCGGTATCTTTGGTGGCGCGGGTGGTGCTGGTTTGGCTTCTATACGCTTCTCTTCGACTGGTGGGGGTTTTAGTATCTTTAGGATTTCTACGGGTGTTAGATCTTCCACTTCTTTTCCAGACGGTGCTCGGACTACTCTTTTTGTTTTGATGACTTGTGCCAGTTCTTTCTGTATGAGGTCTCCTCCTCTGTCTCCGTCTAGGAAGGCTGTTACGCTCTTTTCTTTAGCTAGCTTTATCATCGATTCAGGTACTTTGGTTCCTTCTATCGCTATGACGTTGTCAATTCCTGCGCGGAGGAGGTTTATGACGTCTGCTCGTCCTTCTACTAAGTATATGTCGTTTGTGAGGTAGATGCCTGGTCCTGCGGGGAGGTTGTCTTTTCCGTATGCTATGATTCTGGATGGTTTGGTGGATGCTGATACTTCTTTCAGTATCTCTTCGCTTTCACTGGATGTCTTTGCCGCCCATTCCCTCATTATTACTTTAGCTCGTTCAGCTATGGCTTTTCGCTTTATCGCTCTGACATCATCTATGGCAGCTAAGTGGAATTTTGCTGTGCAGGGGCCTACTTTGTCTATGTTTTCGATGGCGGCTGCTATGAGGGCTGATGTGGACATATCTGTGGCCATTGGGATTAGGACTTCGCCGTTTGTTCGGCCGTTCTTTGATTCGAGTTTTATCTCTATGCGGCCTACTTTCCAGTTCTTCTGTAACTCATGTAGATTCATCTCAGGACCGAATAGTCCTTCTGTCTGTCCGAAGATTGCCCCTATGAGATCAGCCTTTTCAACTACACCTTCTACTGCGAATTTTATCTTTACGTGATACTTTACTATACCAGATTCTGGCACGAATAAAGCCTCCAATTTCATTTTTAATAGTTAAGTTCAAATCTTAACACCCATATTTGCAGGTCAAGCTGTATATAAGCCGATTGGTGCTGACGTCTATAGCACTTACCTCTTCTTTTTCTCTTTTTCATAACATTCTCGGCAGAGATAGGTTTTCTTAGGATGCATCTCTCTTAAACGGGTGCAGCGGAGATAAGTCACCTTTAATTTAGCCTCTCCTCTCCCCTATCTTTTTTTATATCTTCAGGTTAATCGGTTGTTTCGGTGTGTGGCTATAGGTATTCTGAGAAGCGGCTGAGCTCTTCGATCTGCTTCACTCTTCCTCGGGTGGTTGAAGAAAGTTCACGCCTGAAGTACAGGTCTATTGTATTCTTCTTCTCTTCAAGCAGAGTAGCAGCCTTCTTAGTTAGAGACCGCCCTTCCCTATCAAGATCCAGCAGCAGTATCGTCTTACGGTACTTCTCCGCCTCCTCCACAAGTATGTTCAAATTGCTGTTGTGGCAGAGCATAACAACCCTTCCGGCAAAACCTATAGACCGCAGCGCCTTCATATCCCGTTTACCTTCCACTACAACTAGAGCACCGTTTCTACTCGCATCGTTGAGCTTCCTCACGTAAAGAGCCAGAGATTCCGCTATCGCCCTATCTAGATTACCGTTACGCATAACCATCAGGTCTAAGCTAACTAAACCCTCGTCCGAATTAAGATTTACCCTCAACCCGGCCAGCAAACACATATTCACCGTAACCCGGCTTCCCCAACACCTTCCCATCCTCCATCACAACCTCTCCCCTCACAGCAGTCAGTACCGGTACACCCTTCACCTGCCATCCGTCGAATATCTTAGCCGAACTCTTGGTATGCATACCTTCTTCACGCAGAACCGCCTCCCGATTCACATCCACAACCACAAAGTCCGCATCCATACCGACCTCTAAACCACCCTTCCTACCATCAATCCCAAAAGCTCTAGCAGGTCTTCTCGACATAAGATCCACCAGCCTAAAAATATCCATCTGCCCCAAGTTCATCTGAGTCAACATAAGAGGAAGCGCAGTCTCTAAACCCGGTACACCTGAAGCCGCTTCGAATATATTCTTCCAACCCGGTTCTTTAGCTTCTTTAGGGTGAGGAGCATGGTCAGTCGCCACAAAATCAATCACTCCCTCCTCCAAGGCTCTCCACAGAGCCGTCCTATCCTGCTCTGTCCTTAGAGGCGGATACATCTTTCCGAATGGCCCCAAGTTATCCACCATATCCCCATCTGTAAGCAAGAGGTAGTGCGGACAGGTTTCAGCATATATAGACACTCCTTCGCTCTTTGCGTTCTTCACCATAGAGGCTGCTTCGGCGGTGCTGAGGTGTGCAATATTTATCCTTGCACCCGTGGTTCGAGCGAGCCTTATGCTTCTAGCAACTTCCAGAAACTCTGAAGCGTTGGGTGTAGACTTGTAATATGCAGACAGCTTCACCTCTCCTTCAGACTTCAACCGGTCAGCCAGAAACCCTATCAATCTATCATCTTCACAATGAATACTTAAAATACGGCCGGTCTCCGCAACCTCTTTCATCACCCTGTAGAAAGTATCCGAGCCTCCTCCACTTAAGATGACACCCATCCACTGCTTATCTGCAGGCTCAATCTCCCGTGTAAAGATCTTGAAGGCTACTACACCCGCTTCTGCCAGCGACTTTATCTCATCTATATTTGCAAAGCCAGCACCCCCGTAGAAAGCGTAGTCCACTAAGCATTTCTCATCCGCCAAACCTTTCTTGACTTTGAAGCCTTCGAGGGTTGTTGTCGGAGGAGCACCTGTGACAGGCATGTCAAAGACTGTGGTGTACCCGCCTGCGGCTGCTGCTCTGGTTGCGGATGTAAAGTCTTCTTGGTTTGCTGGTGTTTTAGGGCTGTGTGGTTCTCTGCTGTGGATGTGTATATCTATGCAGCCGGGTATCACTAGATTCTCTTTGGCGTCTACCGTTCGATCCGAATTTATCTTCGATGCACCTGTACTTATCTTCTTTATCTTGCCTTCATCGATAATTAGGTCTGCATCTACTATTCGATCTTTCTGAACCAGCCTGCAGTTCTTTACTAAGAGGTCGACAGTTGACATAGAGTTATCTGCAATTAGTTATTATAGGGAGATGAATATATGTTTAGTAATTTTAAGAAGAGTATATGGAGGCCCCCAAACTTTGACAGAAGTTCTCCCCTATGATCTGGTGATAGTGGGCTCCGGTATCGCGGGTCTACGAGCTGCTTTAGAGGCAAGCAGAGTGTCTCCGGGAATCAGGGTGGCGGTGATATCCAAGGTTCAGGCTATGAGGTCGCACTCTGTATGTGCTGAAGGTGGGACTGCTGCGGTTCTACGTATAGATGAAGGGGACAGCTATGAATCTCACTTCAGAGACACAGTGATAGGCAGTGACTTTCTCGCAGATCAAGATGTCGTCGAGAGGTTTGTGAAGACTATGCCGGAAGAGATCTACCTTTTGGATCACTGGGGTATGCCTTGGTCTAGGCGGGATGATGGGAAGATTGCTCAACGCCCCTTC
The DNA here is from genome assembly GCA_029460375.1 of Nitrososphaerota archaeon. Classification (GTDB taxonomy): domain Archaea; phylum Thermoproteota; class Nitrososphaeria; order Nitrososphaerales; family JACPRH01; genus JARPAQ01. The sequence goes on from JARPAQ010000063.1 coordinate 4,601, forward strand.
GGCGGACATGAGTTCAATAGGGCAGCATACGCTGCTGATAGAGTTGGTTTCTTCGAGATGCAGACGCTGTACGATACTCTTCAGAGGTTCGACAATGTTGAGATTTTTCACGAATGGTACGTAACCTCGCTCTGCATCGAAGATGGAGCGTTCAGAGGCGTCATTGCTATCGAGTTGAAGAGTGGAGACTTATACGGGTTCAGGAGCAAGGCAGGTATAGTGGCTTCCGGGGGAGCAGGCAGGCTCTACGGCTTCACGACGTATTCTCACTCCTCCACGGCTGACGGGCTGGCTATGGCGTATAATCAAGGGTTACCGTTGAAGGATATGGAGTTCATCCAGTTCCACCCCACAGGACTTGTCCCCTCGGGGATTCTGATAAGCGAAGCAGCGCGGGGAGAAGGCGGCTATCTACTCAACAAGGATAGTGAACGGTTCATGAAACATTATGCGTCAACAAAACTTGAACTGGCTCCTCGCGATATAGTCTCACAAGCCATAATCAAAGAGATAAACGAAGGACGCGGGTTCCCTGAGCCTAACGGTCTTGACTATGTGTTGTTAGATGTCACCCACCTTGGAAAAGAAAAGATCAATGAGCGGCTTCCTCAGATAAGGGAAATAACCCTAAATAATTTAGGCATCGATCCGGTCGAAGAGCCGATACCTATCAGACCTGTAGCGCACTTCGTTATGGGTGGGATAAACACAACAATAGAAGGGGAGACGCAGATCAAGGGGCTCTGGGCGGCAGGAGAAGCGGCGTGTGGAAGTCTTCATGGAGCAAATCGGCTGGGGACAAACTCGACCGCTGAATGCCTAGTATACGGTAGGATAACTGGGCGGCACGCTGCTAATTACGTTTCAAAAGCTTCTGAGAAGGCTTTACCTAAAGAAGTGATTCAGAGAGAGGAGAGCCGAATCTTCGACGGGCTTCTGCGAGGTGTAGGTTCCGAAAACCCGTATCTGGTAAAGGAGGAGTTTGAAGAGATCATGGACAGGGATGCGTATGTGTTTAGATCAGGCGAAGGGTTGGCGAAGGCTATCAAGAAAGTCAAGGCTCTTAGGAAGAGAGCATATAGGCACATCGAAGATAAGAATCGTGTATACAACACCAACCTTACCCATGTTATGGAGCTGGAAGCTACGCTGCAGGTGGGTGAAGTTCTACTTGTAAGCGCATATACTAGGACAGAGTCTAGAGGCGCTCACTTCAGGATAGACTATCCCAGCCGTGATGATAAGAAATGGTTGAAACATACCCTCGCGTACAGAACTGAAGATGGGCCGAAACTGGAGTACACGCCTGTAAAGATAAACAAGATGAAGCCTGTGGCGAGAAAGTACTGATGAGTAAGCGAAAACGAGGTTCAACCGAACCGGAAATGCGAAGTGCAAGAAAGGGAGTTAGACGGTGGCTGTACTATCACCCTCAAGGCCTAGGGCGGACGGCGTTCCTGTTTCATAGGGTTACGGGTCTAGGACTTACAGCCTACTTTGTAGTCCATGTCCTGTCTGTCGGTACTATACTTAGCGGAGAAGATGCTTGGGAGATGTTTCTTGAGATAGTTGAGACTCCTGTAGGTTGGTACGGGGAGCTTCTGCTACTTGCAGCTATAGGTTTTCATTTTGCAAACGGTGTGAGGCTGATTCTGGGAGAGTTCGGTCTGACACTCGATAAGCCGACGAGACCTGACTACCCGTTCAAAACAGGCTCCTTCAACCTTGCTCAAAAGTCTCTTCTAGTCTTGGCATTTGTTGTCGCAGCGTTATTCGTTCTACTGGGGTATCTATTCATCTTCTTGGAGCTGTAGAATAGTGTTAAGCGAGTCTTCGGTCAGGTTGCTGCATTACGCTACTGGAGTCCTTATAGTCGTCTTCGGGGCGGTGCATCTGGCTACTCATTCATTTCTCGGGGTGGAAGGATATGCTGGTAGCCTACAATACCTATCTGTCATAGGTAGATATAGAACTGCTCTTTTCGCATTCACTCTTGAAGCACTGCTGGTGACCATAGCTTATCATGGGTTGAACGGTACCCGAATGATTCTCTTAGAGTTCAGACAGGGTGAGCGGTGGAACATGGCTGTCAATTGGCTGCTTGTTGCAGTCGGTATTCTTGTAGTGGCTTACGGCACGAGGACGGTTTTGGGAGCATACCTCTGGGGATGATCTGAGATGGTCGAAAAGATAACTCTGAAGATTCTCCGATCCATACCTTCTAAAGGCGTCAAGCCGACAGTGGAGAAGTACTCAGTTCCAGTCTTCAAAGGGATGACGGTGCTAGACTCGCTGCTTTATGTCAAGGGGCATCTGGATCACTCTGTCTCATTCAGATACTCGTGCAGGATGGGTAACTGTGGAAGCTGCAGTATGGTTGTAAACGGGTCTCCAAGGCTGACGTGTCAGACTCAAATATCCGAACTGGGAACAAAAGAAGTTGAAGTAAGGCCTCTTGAGAACTTCCCCGTCATAAGAGATCTAGTTAGCGACTATGATGAATTCTACGACAAACATCGCGAAGTCAAGCCGTATCTCATTCGAAGAGACAAGACTGAAGAAGAGCACCCAACCTCCGAATATCTTCAGAGCCGCGAAGAGCTCGACAAGTACATCCAATTTGCTCTATGCATAAAATGTGGACAATGCTTCCACGCCTGCCCCATCACAAGCACAGACATACGATACCTAGGCCCACAAGCCCTTTCACAAGCATACAGATACCTGACAGACAGCAGAGACCAAGATAACCACGAAAGAATCGAAGCGGTAAACACTCGAAACGGATGCTGGGGATGTCACCTCGCTGAATCCTGCAGCGAAGCCTGCCCCAAAGGAGTAGACCCCTCCTTGGGCATACAGCTCCTAAGACGGATGGTCTTAGGCTCAGGACATAAAAAACGCCAAAAAGGCTGAGCCCTCCTTCTCCGGTTTGTAGGCTGAAGGCTGTCTCTTACGAAGCGGGTGTGCAACACATAAATCAAAACGATTCTTGAAGATTGCCATGGGAAAAACACACAACATTTCTATAGGCATCCCATGCTACAACGAAGCTCAGAACATCACTCATCTCTTAGAGAGCATCAGGCACCAGAGGTTTGAAAACGGGTGCCGTATAAAAGAAGTCATAATATCGGACGACAGTTCTGACGAAACACCTGAACTTATACGCCGCCACTTTGATGAAACTAATCCTCCCTACGATCTGAAGCTGTTTCACCGTGAAGTGAGAAATGGTGAGACTTCTGCTCTGAATGAAATAATGAAGGAAGCGGATGGAGATTTTCTTGTTCTATATGAAGCTGATACTATTCCTGCAGTCAACACAACATCGCACCTTGTCACCCCGCTTTTAACCGACGACAAAGTAGGAATAACCTTTGCAAACCCCATTCCTACATCGACCCGTGGGGTGAGCCCTAAAGCTTGGGCGTACCTAGCGAAGTTTCTGCGTATGGTCAGGAGTTCAAACGGAATAACACGGCTAGGCGTCACAGGTAGGGGGATAGCGCTGCGGAAGAATGTCGCAAAAGAATCACTGATTCCTAAATGGGTAAACTCCGCGACAGACCTTTATCTCCCCTGCAGGGTTTTGGAGCTAGGGTACAAGGCCAACTACGTTGATAAGGGAGTAGTGTACTTCCGACCTGACGAAACTATTCATGACTTCTGCCTTCACGTATTGAAGGCGTGGGTTGGCCATTACAGGCTGAATAAGTATGCGAAGAGATACTTACCGATCAGATCGTCTTTCCTATCCAATTTCAAAACCTTCTGGTTACTCGCCTCCCATTACCCCTTAGAAGCACTCTCGCTTTTCCTAGCAGTATTCTCAATACCTATGTACGCTCCAAGAATCATAAAGAAAGTCCGCGCGCCTCATTGGGCGATCGCGACCAGTACAAAGCGTTATCCACTGGCAACAGAAGATTAGAATACGCCTATCAGTTAGAGTTTAACATCAGTATAGAAACACTATGTTCAGATTCAAGTTTCCGTATGCCGTCCAAACCAGCTGATATTTTAGGGTGTAAATTTGTTCCAAGGCCTCGTGTCACGTAAGACGTTAACGATTGGCTACAGGGTTTGGCGGTTTATTGTGGGACTGCTGTACAGAGTTGATGAAAAGAAGATACCGCCATACGTAGTCGTTGAATTAAGCATTGACGGAACACCGGTGAAGCTGCTTCACCCTGCGAAGACCTCGGAAGACCTGTGGAGATCCAAGAGGATTGGCGGACGAGAGCCGGAGGTTGAAAGTGTCTTTAAGCCAAAGTCGGGGTGGACGGTTCTGGATGTCGGTGCCCACATAGGTTACTATACTGTGAAATCTTCGAAGATGGTTGGTGAAGGTGGACGGGTTGTCAGCGTGGAGCCGTACCGGGATAACCATGAACTACTTCTCAAAAACCTCGAGCTCAACTCATGTACGAATGTTCAAGCCATCAAAAAGGCTGTAACCAACTATACCGGCTCGACTAGACTCTACTTCGGCACAGACAGTGGACACAACACTCTGCTTGGAGACAGCGTCTTCGCAACCGATTCGTTTGAGGATGTTGATGCGGTTACTCTCGACTCCTTACTGAAAGAACTCGGAATCGAGTCGATAGATCTTGCTAAGATAGATGTCGAAGGTAATGAGATGAGTCTTCTCGAAGGGGCACGCGAAGTGTTGACAGAAGGGAGGATTCACAGGCTGGTTATAGAGGTTCATTCTCCGCGAACAGCAAATAATCCTGTTCACAAATATCTTCGTGATTTAGGGTATGGAGTCTCAGTTATCAAGCGCCGATTTTCTCCAATACACGTAACTAGACATCATATCTACGCAACCAAACCTCCAGAAAAATGACTTTGGAAAGAATAAACGTAAAAACATATAAACAATCATGAAAAATAAACCCTTCAGTGTGGTCTGATGGGTTTCAAAGATAGAATGATGAAAGTCATGATCGCTAGTATGAGTAAAGAAGAGAAGCTCGAGATGATGGATAAGATGATGGAGCAGTTCTTCTCAGGCTTCTCGGAAGAAGATAAGAAGGAGATGATGATGAATATGATGCCCAAGATGATGTCTCAAATGATGGGAGGTGGAGGAATGGCTGGTATGATGGAAGGTATGTTCAAACCCGGTGAAAAGGGTGAGACCGACATGAAAGAAATGATGGAGTTCTGCAGCCAAATGATGGAAGGCGCCGGTGGTCAAGATATGACTGAGATGATGAATAGATGCATGGAATTTATGAAGAAGCGTTCAACTGAAAGAGCAAGTGAATCAGACAAAGAATCCGCACCACCACCAGAATAAATTCCACAACACTTCTTTAACAAATGCTGACGCCTTTTCCATATACCTTCAAGTTTACTCAGGGATCGTTAATCATGGGAAGGGTAATGTTATCGGAATTGCTCGTATAAAGCGTCTCCACCTAACCGCAAATATGTAGTTTACCCAAGTACCACGGGCAAGATTTGAAGGAAACTTTCCTAGATTAAATTCTCGGGGTGTAAGGTGTGCACCGCCTCTGACTGACAAAACTTACAACACGACCTGCATTTACCTATTCTAACCACGCCTTTCCTCTAAAGCGGCGTCTCCATCTGTTGCACGCCTGGGTAAACGAGGTTCACATATTGCAGCTTCAAACACCCGCCGTTTTACGTGCAAGATACGATGGAGACAAGCTCCTATGGCAGTTCTATGGTTTAAGTCTTCAGATACCTTCTAGACTCAGTTCGAAGGCTGATACAGGTACTCGTAAGCTAAACGCCTCAAGGACTGCGGGTGCAACTTCACCTATCTTTCCGATGGTTCTTCCTTCAGTCTCAACTTCTGCTGCTCTGCCTGAGATGTAGATAGCGTCGTCTGCGGGTTTAGTGCTGCAACTCAGCCCGTTAAGTTGGCTCAGAAAAGATGCAAGGTATGATTTAGCTTCAGTGAAGTTGGCTTTAGTGTGCGCTATGACTACAGCTGCTCGGTGCTCCTCCTTTATCTCCCGAGGCTCGGTTTTGTCTCGGTTGAACACTTTGCCTACTTCACATATTCGCTGCGGATACTCTTCGTGTATGTTTTTAGATAAGGTTGTCAAGAGAGAAGGTATAAGCGAATCACGCAGGTACTCATGCTCACCCGTCTTAGGATTCTCAACCTTAAGATGCTCCTGCGGCTCTGCTCCAGTAGTCTTCTGTATGGTGTCTCTGCTTATCAGACTGAAATTCATAACCTCGATCAACCCCAAACCGATCAGCACATCTCGCGCCGAATCAAGAGCCTCCAGCTTACTGTTGAGCCTACCGACATCAGCAGTCTCAGGAAGCGTAGGTGTAAGGTTAGCTATATTGTACCCTATCGCAACCTCCTCCACGATGTCTACCGGGTGAAGGATATCTGATCTGTATCTTGGAACATACACTTCAATGGTGTCTCTGGTTGTCTTGGCGGTTATGCGGCTTCGCTCAAGATGCTCCTCAATTTCGGATGGACTGAGGTTTAGGCCTAGGAGGCTGTTGATGAATGAGGGCTCGACATCCATCTTGGAAGCTGTGAGGTCGGGTGTGGTCTTTGTGAAAGTTGGGTATTGCACCTCCATAGATTCCAGTCTACCTCCTAGATCGGACAGCGCTGTCAGCAGTACCGCTAGGACATCTTCGGCTGACTTCATGTTTGTAGAGGTTATGTCTATGAAGAGGTTACTCGTCTCGGTCGATACTTTAGTGGTCTCGCCGTTTATTATGGGCGGGAATGAGAGGACGCTGCCGTTCTTGTCGGTTATGAGGGGGTATGCAGGGAACGGTTCGACTATATGTCCATATTTTTGGCCAGTCTCTACTTCGCTGAGTACTTGCTTCATGCTCATTTCCCCGCCGTATCCCAAGGGGGTGAATCGAAAGTCGGGTGGTGCAGCCTTATACTCGAAGGGCGGCTCTACTGCGTCAAGGTTATGGATGCCTGTGGAGACCTTTGCTCTACGTCTCCCTATGCCGTTGTCGAGATCATCCTGCATGGCCATAATCTGCCTTATTGACTCATCGTCGAACTTTACTTCTCTGACAACTGCGCCTACGAAGAATGGTCTGAACTCAAGAATTGACTTATCGACCTTTAAGGTCACGTTTGACTTTGCTACAGGATATTCCGGTGCACCTTTTTCAAACCCCAAGAGACCGTTGAGCGCTCTACTTATACCCCATTCGCTTGAGAAGTCTGGGCGGTTCGGGTTAAACTCCACCCTGACGTAGTCTTCGGCCTCCTCTTCAAGATCCAGCCCAAGATAGGGGAGGTTATCTATCAGATCTTGCCTTGAAAGAGGCTGCTTCAGCATTGACAGCAACCTATCATAGTATAGGGTGATCACCGGCAAAGCGGTATCCTCCTTAACCATTCGAGGTTGTTACTGTAAAGATCTCTTATGTCGGTTATACCGTGCCTCAGCATAACGAGCCGTTCAAGACCTCCACCCCACGCCAAGACAGGGTTCTTCACCCCAACCGGCAGAGTGACCTCAGGTCTGAATATCCCCATACCGCAGAGCTCAACCCACTTGTTAAGCTCTTCAAAGTAGACGACCGATTGAAGAGACGGCTCAGTATACGGGAAGAAGGTGGGCCAGAACTTCACCCTCTTCAACCCAAGTTTAGAGTAGAACTTGCTCAAAAGCCCCATAAGGTCTCTGAGAGTAACCTTCTCCCCCACCGCTATACCTTCTATCTGATGAAACTCCGCGATATTCTTGAAAGTCACCTTCTCATTTCGAAAGACCCGTCCAACAGAGAATACACGCGTCTCTTCAGGTTTGAAGTCAGCTAGATACTTCACTGTGACTGCTGTGGTGTGAGTTCTGAGCACCGTGTCTTTAGATTTGGCTGGGTTCCACTTGTAGCCCCATCCGGTTGACCCGGTATCTCCACCGTCTTCATGCACTTTTGAAACGTTCCGTAACGTCTCTTCATCATCGATTTTGCCAGTCTTTACTCCTGCAAGGTAGAATGTATCCTGCATTTCTCTAGCCGGATGATCCTGAGGTATGAAGAGAGCATCAAAGTTCCAGAAGCACGGCTGGATGATGGGGCCATCTATCTCTTCAAACCCGAGGGCGACAAATATCTCTCTAACTTCATCTATGAAGCGTTGAACCGGATGCTTCTTCCCAGGATATATAGGCGGGGAAGGCGCCTCTACATCTATCGATCTTAGCGTGCTTTCTCTCCATCTGCCTGTCACCAGAAGCTTAGGAGTTAGTGCATCCAGCTCCTCATCCTCGCCCAGAGTTCGGGCGGTCTCTAAACCTAGAGGTGTAAGCCTTATCTTAGTCGTCTTGCTTTCCTTATCTTTAATGTATTGTGGACGTTTCTCAAGTTTTGAAAGAATCAACCTATCCTCTGATGAAAGGCTCTCCAAAGTCACTCTGCCTTCTGACAGCCGTCGCAGGAGAGCTTCTTCTGAAGTGGTCTTTTCCGCCTTGCCTGTCTTGGCTACCGGCCTACCATTTACTGATTGTATAACTATCCAGCCTCGTCTCCTAGCGTTTCCCAGAGCAGCAGAGAACTCTTGTGGCGTGGTTCTGAACTGATTCTTCAGATCGTCTAGGGGTGTTTCTCCACCCATTTCTGATAGGTGTTTTACAAGTCTACGTTCAGGCAACCCTTCCTTTACTGCTCTTCGACCTTCGGTGTCGAGGAGTATTGTATGTATCAGTTCTATGTCGGCGGCGAGCATGTTTTTCGACTTGAGCCACTCTACTGCTCTCCGAGCCTGATCCAGGTTCAGCCCCGCTTCCTTCGTGACCTCTTCAAGTGTTCCTTCCTTCTTGCTGCTGAGGGTCTTCAGAAGCCTTCTCTCAAGGGTGTGTAAAGGTTTCTGCACGCATATCACTGCTGTACGCTATTCTCTCGCTAGTCTTCTTTTAAGCGTTAATGACGCTAGTCTCGTAGCATGAACTTCTCCAGCACTTTCTTGGCCTCTTCACGTTTCCGCTGATGCTCCTTGAGAAAATTCTTCACAACCTCTGACAGGCGGAGTTTATCTTCTCCGCAGAGGAGGTCTCCCGACTTGCAACGCCGATACACCTCCTCAACCTCCTTATCATCCTTAAGAAAAACTGTGTAATAGTGGTAGACTGGACATATATCAGGTGTACCCCCCTTCTCCCTCTGCTCCTGCACAGTCGCTCTGCCCCCTGTGAACGAATTCATAATCTTGTCATGAGCAGTCTTAGGAGTGTCAACTGTGAATATCGCAGTTTCAGGCTCACTTGCACTCATCTTCCCACCTTTACCGAGCCCTGGAATGAACTTAGAATGAATCTGAGCAGGCTTATAGAAGCCGAGTTTAGGAGCAATAGCCCTCGCCACACCTCGCCAGTATGGATCCTGATCAATGGCTGCAGGTATCAAGCAGGGAATATTACGTCCCTTCAACACTGACGGCAGGAAGCAGGGGACGGCCTGTATAGCTGGGAAAAAGGCCATACCTATATTGGTGCTGTTTTCAAATCCGAATACAGCCTTCACTGTGGAGAAGGTGATGTGCTTCGCCACCTTTACAGCTATCTGGTATAGGGTCTTGCTGTACTCTATGTCTGAAAATATGAAGGTCTTCTCCGGGTCGAAGCCGCAGGCTATGATGTCCAATGCGTTTTCATAGGTGTATCCGACAGTATCCTTCAGAGTTAAGCCGGGGTTGTGCAGAAACTTCTCGTCATCTGTCATCTGGAAGTATAGTTCAGCACCGAACTTCTCTTGCAGCCACTGTGTGAAGAACCAAGGCACGAGATGCCCCAGATGCGTGTGGCCTGAGGGTCCTCGGCCGGTGTACAGGAAGAATTTTTCACCGGCTTCGTATTTGTCAAGTATCCAGTCTAGGTCTCGGTGGCTGAAGAATACCTTTCGCCTCAGTAGAGGGTGAATGTCACCAGTGTGCTTCGCCAGTCTATCTATCAGGTCGTCTGTTATGCCAGTTGTTCCGAACTCTCTTATCAGCTTCTCGTAGTCGACTTCGCCTTTTACTTCCCACGGTGTTACTATGAAACTGGCTTTCTTCGGCATGCTTGAGGAGAGGCTGGCTATACAGGTTATAAATATTCATGATTTCTTAAGCAGATGTCCTTCTTCGTCTATCTCGCCTTTTCTTATCCTGCTCGAAGATATTCTCTCCCCGTCTTCTGCTAGGACAGTGTCAACAATCACCTGTCGTAGAGGTTTGAAACCCAGATTGATCCTTTTCTCGTTGAACTCGAGAACTCTGTTAGCTGTCTCGGGGCTGACCACGACAGCTTCAACCTCATCTGCATATATCTCCACGCCGAAGTAGTCGTCAAGAGGCACTATCTGGAAATCTCGCTCATCAAAAC
>JARPAQ010000064.1 GCA_029460375.1 Nitrososphaerota archaeon
AGGGATTTTGTAAAGTTCACAGTTTTCTGACCGAGTTAAACATGTTATAAAGATTTCTCAAGTCAAGGAGTTTTCCGTTTAGTGAAACGATCCCAAGCGAATAATCCTGCGAAGATAATGGCGCTTACTACCACGCCGAGTATATACGGAAGGTATCTCCCCAATGTACTTCCTTCACTAGTTATTTTTACTGCTCCAGCATTTAGTGCGTAGGTTTCGTAGGTGGTTTGAGGTAGTTGTTCAGCGCGGAACGGTTGATATAGAAATTCTGCGATATTTACGGTTACGTATATGTTCGCATCCACGCTTCCTCCAAGAGGAATTCCAATATCCTCTTCAGCCAAGTTGAATGTAACGTTGTGCGGACCCCATCTGCTACCAGGGTACAGCCTGTCAGGAAATTCACCTATAGGATAATGTCCAAACTGTAAAGTCTTCTTCATCTGCTCGCCATTATCGGTTTCAACCGTGATAAACATAGATGTAAAAAAGACGAACGTCTTGAACCTATCCATGTGATCGATGCTAAGGGTTGCAATAATCGTCCAGTTCGAGCTACTAGATACCTCATCAGGGGAATCTAAAGTAAGCGTATAGGTACTTTTACCGACGCCTGTTACGAAATCCTTGGTCCAGCTTCCAGAAAGAGCGTTCGCGGGTAGTGTAAATAGTGGGATTAGAGATAAGATTATCATAGTTGAGCATAAGACGGAGAGGAGACGGAGTTTCATCATTCATAATCACCTAGAATGGGAATAGAGGGCCGAGCTTGTCAATCCTTTCTTGCGCATCCTTTAAAGCCTCGCGTGGCGTAAGAGAGCCAGTCCAAGTACGAGCGATAACGTCACCAAGTACAATCCTAGCCCGCTGCCAGCCTGGAAAAGTGATCAAGGTGGCTATGCGATTTGTGGATAAAATCTCATTAGCCACCTTTAGATATTCAAGTCTCCCAGACTCTATCTCCTGCGCAATCACAGAATCATTCTGAACTTTCATTCTAGTGGGTGTAGAGTAATGTATTGGATCCTGCATAGACACTATCTGTGTTCCTAAGCTGGTAGCCCACTGAAGCCACAACCATGCTGCTTCTGTATTACGGGAGTAGCGAGATACCCCTACGCCTGCGCCGCCGAATGTTGAAAAGGAACCAGCAGAACCAGCCGGATTGACAGTAAATCCCCATTTTCCAGAGGTCAACGATTTTACAGGGTTATTAACAATAGATGCGTAGCCTGTCCACTGAATAGCGTTTGCAACTCTGCCGACAGCCATGAGAAGCCCGAGTTCAGCCCAAGTGGACGAAGCAGACGCTGGGTCAGAAAAGTTTTTCAGCCTTACATAATTCTCCAGAGCTGCAACCGCCTCGTCACTGTTAATTACACATCTTAGCCCCTCTTCTTCTAACTCCCAAATCTTTCCACCGAAGCTGTGAAGATGGTTAAGATATTCAAATATGACTGAAGGATGAGGCAGAGCCATACTTCCAGCGCCAAATATGCCTCCTGACGGATCGTCAAAGAGTTTTACATCTTCAAGGTATTCGTCCCAAGTTCTGCCGGGGGTTATGCCCTCCTTCTCGTAAAGATCTTTCCTATAGAAACGGATCATTAGAGGCGTGTCTTGCGGCCACATAAAGATCGAGCCGCCAAGATCCTTTTCGTACGGCGGGAAGATCAGATCCTGCGGATACTTGGCGGCGAAAGCCAACCCGGCTCTATGAAAATCGTCGGTGTTCAAGTCTGCATACGTGAGGTCTGGGTATAGTTCAGCGAGCTCTTGCGGAGGTATGAGATGATCTTTGAATCGGGCTAGATTGGAGCCGTCTACGTTCATGATGTCGTAAGTAGGCGACCGTGTACTTACTGCAAGCGTCGTATTCACGAGGTTCTGTATGAAAGGCGTCAATTCGTAACCAACTAAGATTCCTGTATAATCGAAGTATTCGGGATCCATTCTCTGCAACGCTAATGGAGAAGGCTCTAGCTCTAACGCCGTCACAAGCTTCTTACCTTCATAGGGTTTTGATACAGATCGTAGCCACTCCATAAAATCTAGGTATGCAGGAGGCTTGTAACGCTCATCAAGCTCACTGGTTCTTGTAGTGGTAGTCGTCGGTGTTACTCCGTCTGAAGGATTTAGCCTTGCTGAAAGTAAGTATTGGCTAGTCAGAGCTGTAGCTGAACCACCTATAAGAGCAACACCAGCATACTTGATAAAACGCCGCCTCGTAATATTCATTACAAACCATGCAATTTGAATAAATGTGTGCAAATAAAGATATCGAATATTACTTATATCAGCTTCACGCTGCATAGAATGATATCGTGTGTGTCTGTTTAGATTTATACCACGGTAAGAATAAGTATTATGTAATCATTTAGAGATGCAGGAGCTTAGGTTGAAGTGAGGAGGTGTCTTTCTGATGATAGAGCTAGACGGCGTGACTAAAAAGTATGGTAGGATGAAAGTAATCAGAGATCTGAGCTTCAAAGTTGAGAAGGGGGAGGTTGTAGCGCTACTTGGCCCTAATGGTGCGGGTAAGACTACTTTGTTGAAATGCATACTAGGTCTGGTAAGATATAGAGGGCAGATATCTGTTGACGGATTCGATGTAAAGCGAAAAGGGAAAGAAGCAAGGAGAAGAGTAGCATATGTCCCGCAGCAATTCTCCCTTTACAATAATCTAAGTGTACTAGATAACATGAAGTTCTACGCAGATATCAAAGGAATAGGTAGAGAGACTTTTAAGAACAGGTTTGAGAAAGGTGAGCTCGAACATTATGCGAAGAAACGCGCAGGAGACCTCTCTGAAGGATTAAGGCAGAGGTTGATGCTCTCGATCGCTCTTCTGGCGGACAGTCCTATTTTGTTATTCGATGAGCCGACTTCAAACCTTGATATAAAAAGTGTTTTAGAGTTCAAGGAACTTATCAAATCACAGGTTAAGAAAGGGAAGACGATTATACTTTCAACGCACTTGCTCAGCGATGTAAATGAGATTGCAGACAAAGTGGTTGTAATTAATAAAGGGAAACTTCTTTTCAAAGGATACGTAGACGAGTTAGTTAAGAAGATGGAGCTCACCACCCGGATCCTCATAACGCTCAGTAAGGAGCTGAAGCCTGAATCGGTAGATTCTTTGAAGGGTCTTCTTATCAAGGCTGGTGCAAAAGATGTCTCAACTGAAGATGAGTTTATAACAGTGTCATCAGATACTGCGAATAAGATTTCGGTCTTGAAGGCTGTTGAAGAGGCAGGTCTCACGATAAAAGACTTTAGAATATTCGAGTCAAGTCTGGAAGATGCGTTTCTGAAGATTACTGGCGATCGTGAAAACAGGTGGTGAAGTCGAACTGGCGCTTTCTCCTCTACTTATAATTGCTAAAAAGGAGTTCAAGGACTCTATTACTAACAGATGGTTTCTTATCCTATCGGCGGTCTTTTTCCTACTTATCCTACAGATACCTTACATAGTGCTTGTGGTTCTTGGACTGTTTCCATATAGTAACATA
>JARPAQ010000065.1 GCA_029460375.1 Nitrososphaerota archaeon
GTCAATCCTGCTCCATTATGAAGGTCTGTCTAGGGCGACTTGAAGAAGATGAGCTCTATTCGATAACCAAAGTCGGGAAGAATAGGATTGAATGCTCATTGATAGGTGAAGATGCAGTTGTGGTTCAGGTCAAGCCGTCTACTAGAGTTTTGGCGGTGAGCAATAGATCAGCTGTTGCAGGTACTACGCTACGGGTTCATGCTAGAGACGGGGTGCCGTGTGGTGATCAATGCCTTTGTCTCCCTGATTCTGTTAGGTTGGATAGAAAGTATGTGGTTCGGAGGGTTGTTAAGAAGGCTTTTGACTGCCCTTTCGGGTCTTCGCTGTCTTTGGTCGAGGTTGAGCCTGTTTAGTCTTCCGCTTTTTCTTGGCTGCTTTCTTCTTGGGTTTTTCAGGTTCTTTCGGCTTTGGTGATTCGTATGTCTCTACAAATGTTACTTTGCGTACTTCATTTACGTACTTGAATATGTCTGTAGAAGCTGCCCTCTTTATGATCTGGAGTCCTTCCTCGAGGTATGCTTCTTGAGGGAGGTTTACTTTAGCTTCTCCGCTCTTTATCTGGAGTGAAATCTTTTCAGCGTCTACCGGTAATCTTCGTCGTAGCAAGGCCATAGTCTTTTCATCAGATGTCTTGAGCTCCTTCAACGGCTTCAGGTCATATATGATAACCTTACCCGCATACCTGTGGTTGAAGTCTATCTGTGCTCGGCCTGACCCTATGAATCTGATAAGTCCGAGGCGATTGTCTATCTCAACTTCATCTCCTACTGTGAGCTCTGCGGCTTTCTCGCCGAGCTTCCGGAGAGGTATACGCCTAACTTTTTCTGGATCTCTCGGTCCAAAGGCCTTCTCTGGAGGTACATTACGAGTAATCCTCTTGCCCAGCTTGGCTGAAAGAAGAGCTTCATCTACACCTTTCAGAACCCAGTTGTCACCAACAGAAATAAGCCTCGGCTCATACTTTTTCGACTCGTCATAAACACCGAGTTTTTTAGCATCTGCCTCTATAGTGGTCTCTATAATCTCGCCCGTATCCTTGACCCTAGCAGTTAAATCGACAAGTACCAACGCACCTTTCTCCAACTATAATTCACTCTGATACTTCAGCACTGAAGTAGAAGCCCGTAAAAACGTTGCGCCTATTAAAAGACCCCGAATATCCCGAGGAGAAGATGCACACTTAACAATATGATGGAGCCACCTATGGCCAACCCTAGAACTCTGTGAGGCATCTTCTTCGCCAAGATGGCCGCGAAAGGTGCTACTACAACTCCGCCCAGTATCAGAGCTCCTATCACCAGCCAGTCGAGGTCAGCAAGTAGAGCTATGAATGTAGCTGAAACAGCTACGGTCTGGAAGAACTCGGCGAAGTTGACGGATCCAACCGCCTCCCGCGGCTTAACATCATCTATCAGCATCAAGTTTGAAGTTGCGATGGGACCCCATCCGCCGCCTATAGCGTCTATGAAACCAGCGACGCCGCCCAGTGTCAACAGCCTCTTTGACGATATGTTGTGTACGACCTTATAACTTAGCGCCTGACCTCCGTCCGGTAAGTATCTGTCAGAACCGTTGTTCCTCCGGTGGTTATGTATGAACCGGCTGACTATAACTACCCCCATTATCAGGAGCACAAGGCTCACCATAGTTTTCAAAGGTAGAACAGGCAAAGTAACAGCGGTATACGCTCCCAACACTCCTCCAATGACCCCCGTGATGGTGAGGGGTGTGGCGATATCGCTTCTGACATTTCCCAGCTTATAGTGCACACCTCCTGAGACTAGAGATGTGAATATTTGGGCAGTGTGAATGCTGGCGCTGGCGGCTGCGGGTAAGAATCCTAGTGCGAGAAGTGCTGCTGCTGAAGTTACACCGTATCCCATGCCTAATGTACCGTCTGTGAACTGAGCGATTACACCTATCAAAATGAGGAGTAATAACGGGATCAAAGTGCTCTCCTTGAATAATGTTGGCGTAAAATCGGAGTAAGTTTGAGAGAGGTTATCAGAAGTGTCTCTAGTTTAAGCCCGTAGACAAAGTAAATCGCCTGTCCTCATCTCTCCGCACCTGTTCATCCTATAACGGCGTTATAATCAATATTTAAAACTATTGTTATATTTCGGTTGCTTTTTGCTACTCAGCTTATGCTTTTTCTGTCTTAACAGTTTAACATCCTGTCAAATTTGATCCATGGTGAAAGACTGTAAAACTCCGCAAACTCAAACTCTTTAAGGGTGTACGCACATAGACCCGAACAATGGACTCGTCTTGGAGAAAGGTAAGCCCGCGCATTGAACAATTGATTGAAAATGCAAGATACCAGTCATAAACAGCGGGGTTGACCATTTTATCAACCTACTGGATTAAAGAATGCCCGTTTTAGGCTCTCTTTTTACTTTTCTTTCTCCTAACTTGTTGACATAGAATTATAACATCTTCAATCTAATGGTAGAATGCCATGATGGATATAGTTAAACAGGTTGAAGGCGTAATCGTAATCGTGCTGGGTGCTCTGATGCTGGCTGAAGGAGTAGTTAGATATACTGCAGACTTGTCAATATTCTTCGCAGGTACCAATTCAACGTTTGTCGGGGCAGTCGGGATAATCACAGTCATCATAGGTGGCTCTTTCTTAGAGGAAAGCAAGAGGAAATAGGGTGTTCGGCCTTGGAAAAAGCGGCAATAGTCATCGACAACCTCACGAAAAGGTTTGAGGATGTCACTGCGGTGGATGGACTCAGCCTTGAAGTTGAAAATGGGGAGCTCTATGGATTACTTGGACCGAACGGAGCTGGAAAAACAACTGTGATAAACGTTCTCTGTGGCCTATTGGAACCGACAAGCGGTTCAGTAAGTGTGGGTGGCTATGATGTTCAAAAGGAACCTGTGAAGGTTAAGGAATTGATAGGTGTCTGTCCTCAAGACGCGGCAGTATACCCCTACTTAACGGGGAGAGAAAACGTGGAGCTCTTCGGAAATCTTCATGCAATGCCGAAAGATAAACTGAAGAGGAATACAGAGGAACTTCTAGGGAAGATGGGTCTGCTGGAAGACGCCAAAAGGCGCGTAGGAAAATACAGTGGAGGCATGAAGCGCCGAATAAATCTCATAATGGCCTTGGTGCATGATCCCAAAATAGCCTTTCTCGACGAGCCGACAGTCGCAATGGATCCTCAGTCCCGCCACGCTGTCTGGGACTTCATAAGAGAACTAAAAAAGGAGAACAAGACCGTCATCCTGACAACGCACTATATGGAGGAAGCTGAGGAGCTCTGCGATAGGGTCGGCATAATAGATCGTGGAAAGCTCATCGCTCTCGGCGCACCGAAGCAGCTTATAGACAAGTTTGAGGAGAAAAACTTGGAGGATGTTTTCATTCAGCTGACAGGTAGGAGAATAAGGGAGTGATAGTAAGTTGAATCTTCAACGAGTTTTCTCGCTTGTCAAAAAGGATCTAAAGAAGATGATCAGAGAACCCGCTATACTGTTCCTGATAATCCTGTTCCCTGTAATTATGACATTAGCATTCGGAGCCTCTTTTGGAGCAATCGGCGGCACCCAATCAGCCACATATGAAATTGGCATAGTCAATATGAATTCTGAGGCGTACAAGGAGTGGTCGGAACATTTCATCGGAAACCTCACTGATACAGAGATTCTGAAAATTAAAGACTATGTTGACAATGAAACCGCACAAGCCGACCTGATTCAAGGGAACATTCAAGCAGTCCTTCTGATTCCTGAGAACTTCGGGGAAAGCAGCAATTCATTCTGGAAAGCACCATCGGAATCACGCCTTTGGGTGAACACTACGGTTCATTTGTATGTGGATAGCGGATCTATGTTCGCAACTCAAGCAATTCAACCCATTATCCAGCAGATTCTCGCAGTAACCGTCTACGGCGCCCAACCGAGTTCCACTGCAAGGCCAATTCAGATAGGAAGCCCATCTTTGGTCGAGGCCAGCAGACTCACTCAGTTTGACTACTTTGCACCTGGCTTATTCGCGTTTGCTGCAATCTTCCTTACAATGATAGTCGCCCAATCATTTACGGAGGATCGAGAAAAAGGATTGCTGCGGAGAATCAACATTACACCCACTACACCAACAGAGTTCATGACGAGCCAGACTATTTCAAATATGCTCGCAGCCATAAGTCAAGTAGCCGTTGTCTTTACAATGGCCTTCCTCGTAGGCTATCGTCCATTAGGCGGCGCCATCAGCCTCATCTTTGCATTCGTCATTGTAACGATCTTTTCACTATGCTGTGTTGGATTCGGTCTTATCACTGCAGCTATATCTAAGTCTCCCGGAGCAGCCACTGGCATTGCATTTATATTCATAATGCCGCAAATGTTTCTAGGCACATTCGTCTCGGTTGGATTGTCTTCAGTTGCGCAGTCAGCCGGCAGATTCGTACCCGCTTACTATGTGACTGATGCATTGACTTCGCTATTCTTGAGGGGTGCACCGATATCGAGTCCAACGATACTACTGGACATAACAGTGCTAACGATAGTCAGCGTAATGGTGCTACTTCTAGGCATAGTGTTGTTCAGGAAATATGGAAAAGCCTAAGGAGAATGAACAATGAAAGAGACCGAGCCAATCGATGCTTATACTCTCCTTGCTGAAGCAAAGAACTCGGAACACAAAGAAGCCTACAGGGTTCAAGAAAGAAGCCGTAACTACAGAATCGGTGTCGGCGCCAGGCTGACATCATCGGGCGAACCCTCCTTCTTTCTCGAAGCCCTCATCTACTTATGCCCCAACTCCCCTACCGTCGATCTTACTCTATTGGAGAAAGACTTGATGTTTATGCGAGACCTTCAGGAGAGAGGCTACTCCTTGAGCTGCCAAGACGGTAGCTACATATCCTGCGAGATCACTGTGCCTCCGCAGAATCTGGCTACAGAGCTAGAAACTATAAAGTCGACAACAGGCAGAATATTCCAAGAAGATTGAGGCCATGAAGTTAGTAGGGCGGCTTGACCCTAAGTACTGCTACTGCATCTACAGAACGCTGAGCTTCGCCTTCGCCACTTCAACAGGATCATCACTACTGGTTCTGCCA
>JARPAQ010000066.1 GCA_029460375.1 Nitrososphaerota archaeon
AGACGTTCCTTGCCCTTACCTACGTAGACCTCGAAGCCCTCTGCCTCCAACACCTTCTTTGCTGAGTCTAACTTATGCAGGTGCTGGCTTACTGTACAAAGCCCCAGACGCCTATACTTTTTCAGGGTGGGTATCGATTTCTGGATTACTTTCGTAAAGTCCACATCGTCATATACATCTACCATGACTGTCCGTTCACCCATCCGTTCTACCGCTGAGTTATGGCCTATGTGAAAGGCTATGTCGACTCCGAGTCTTGATGCGTCTGTGTCCATTATGTCGCAGCTTCCATAACAAGGATCTAAAGATATCATCGTCTGGACTTTGTACTTCTCCTCCAACTTGGCGGCTAGTTCTCGGACTCCGCTTATGTACCCGTCGGGACAACTCAGGAGAATGGTCTTCGGCTTCGCTTGCTCGATTTCACGGATGATTCTGTCTTCGTCTATCCTCACTTAGATGTACGTCTCCTACTCTGCTCGGATAGAAGGGTTCTTTTAGCTTTTCCCATCAGTGTAAATATATTCACAAATGTTTTTTATATAGAATTAATGCCCACCAAAGAAAGGTCGCATTCACGTGGCTGAAGAAGCACTTGTTGCAGAGAGCCTCATACTTGTAGCCGTTGTACTAGGAGCGGGGTACCTTGCTAGCCGTCTTATGGCCAGTAAAGGTGTGCCTGAATCCATATTCATGATATTTGCAGGTGTGGTTCTTGGCCCTGTTCTACATATACTTGATACAGGGGTCTTTGCACCTTTAGCACCTTACTTGGGTGGTCTGGCTCTGGTGGCCATAATGTTTGACAGCGGCTTGGGGACAGATATAGATGAGCTGCTTGGGCAGAGTAAGTTCGCGTTTGTTCTAGCCATATTAACATTCTTTTCAGGGGTGACCTTGATAGTGTTTATCCTCCATATTCTTCCGAACTTCATGGCTATACCGGGCGTTCCTACTTTCCCTCTGAAAGAAGCTATGCTCTATGGAACGATAGTCGGCGGGAGTAGCGGAGCTGTAGTTGCTTCTGTGGCGAAGAGCATAGGTATGCAGAAAAAACTCTCTCTCCTACTTACAATAGAGTCCATACTTACAGATGCCCTGTGCATCATAGGCGCCTTCACAGTCCTTATGTGGATAACCATCCCCGACCTTGCTCCTCAGCAGGTAGCTACCTTCATAGCGGCGAAGTTCAGCGTTAGCCTCGTTACAGGAGCCATATTTGGCCTTATCATTGCACGTGTTATTCACAGGCGGCATCCGTACACCGTGATACTTACGCTCCTCTTCTTTCTGTACGGCGGCACCGAGCTGGTGGGGGGTAATGGAGCGATAGCGGTCTTCATCTCGGCGGTTGTACTGGCCAATCTGGAACGTCTGCCTTTAGTCTCGAGGGAGGATGTGGTTGCGTCGGTGAATATCAGGAAGGAGTCACTGGGAGGTTTTCACTCGGAGCTGAGTTTTTTCATAAAGGTATTCTTCTACTTGGAGGTCGGGTTGATATTCGACGTAAACATATTCAATCCAGATGTGGCTCAAGCGATGCTCTTCGGGGGGGCCGTGGCCCTTCTACTGCTCTTGACAAGGGTTCCAGCAGCAGCATTCATATCACGCGTATCACATATAGGCGAATCCAAAATTATCTCAGTCTTCTACGCCAGAGGACTAGCCGCAGCCGTACTAGCGTTCCTCCCAGCGCAGCTCGGCCTCAGCAGCTCAGCATTCTACCTCCAGAGCATAGCGGCAATAATCATCTTCACAAACATAGTTCTAACGATAGGATACCCCCTCGCAACTTCAGGTATATTCAGACGTAAAGTACCGTATACTAGAATCGAGCGGAAGGCACCGAAAGAAGAACCAGAAGAACGCCCATACGGCTTCTAACGAAGAGGTATCTTCTCTATCTTCATAGGTGCAGGGAGCTTACTTGCCGCCGTCTTGAAGGATTCTTCAACCAACGACAGATTTTCGTTCATAATGCTCATCTCAAGCACCGGAGCCCCTATATTCACCCTGGCCGCTAGACCTACAGGTTTGCCGTACGCTCTCCTCATACCTTCTTGAAGCCTGTCTGCTCCTGCCGTCGCTATCATCTTGTTTTCTCGCAGTATAACGTGAGGGTAGACCTTTACCTCCAAAAAGTAATCCACACCCAGATCGCTGATCCTTTTGTTCGCGGATACTCGAGCTGCTTCAATAGCGATATGCCTAATCTGAACCTTTTGAGTAGAAACCAAGCGAAGCTTCAAATCATAGTCGTCCCTAGCAGTTCCACTGGTGAATTTGGCTATCCTCACGTTGGGAGCGCCTCGAGCGAACTCCTTTCTCGTAGTAGGCATTCCACGTCCAATTCTGTAGTTATGTCCCCGCAACGTTATCAGCTCTTATAGCGCACTATCTTGATTTAGGCTGGTAATTAAGCCTGACGCCAACACTTTATCTACACATCTCCTCATATAGGGTTGTTTGGCGGAAAAGAGGTTCATCGTGGTTACGGCGCACGGAGAGTTGTCGCTGGCCGAGGTCGCATCACATCTTGAGGCTAAGGGGATAGACTATCGAGTTAACACGTTTTCAGAGCAGGCTGCCATTCTCGATTCTGAGCAGTTGAGTGTTCGTGATGTTATAGGTAAGTTGGGTGGGCTCTACAAGATTGGCTCTGTCACAAGTGTCTTGGATGGCGATGATGTAGCTGATATTGTTCGGATGAAAGAGAAGCTTGACGCTTCAGAGTTCTACAGCTGGCTTGATGAAAAGGTAAAGTGGTGCATATCTATCTATAAAGAGAAAGCAGGGTTTGACCTTGAGTTCCCGAATCTCCTGCAGGAATACTTCAAGGAAAGATTGAAGAAAGACAAGGTGAAAAAGGCCAGATACATACTGCCCAAGAAGACAAGAAAAGCGTATCAGGAGATAATATCAGACGATCTTGTAAAGAGACGAATCATAGAAGAAGGACTGGAGATAATTGCCGCATACATATCCGGCAAATATTACATCGGAAGAACTCTAGAAGTAGTGAAGAACAAAGAGTTCAGAAGCCGAGACCTAGGGCGACCATTTCAAAACTCGAAGGTAAGAATACCTCCAAAAATACCCACACCCCCCCACACCCCCCCCCCCCCACCCCCCGGCGACCCCCCCCTCCCCCCCCTCCGCGGCCACCCAACGATACTACAGGAGGCAGTTGTATTA
>JARPAQ010000067.1 GCA_029460375.1 Nitrososphaerota archaeon
AAGTAAGAGAGGACTCTATAGCCCCACGCTCACCCAGAACAGTATCCTTCGTAGCGGACAGGATGGGCATGTTCAGGATACACTGCTCCTCCATATGCGGGCCTCTTCACCCATTTATGATGGGTCAACTCGTAGTTCAACCCAGTCTACGCTTCATAGCTAGCGCAATCGGAGTATCAAGCCTATCGGCCGCGTTCATAGCATACGTATGGATGAAAAAGGAGGATTAGAATTGAAGAAGCAGCCATACCGGCGTCGTGATCTCCTAGAATACAAGTTCTTCAAACGCATAATTCTAAATAGGAATATACAGCCGTTGGCACAGCTCTTAAGCTTCTTACCCTTCATCTTCGTAGTGGTAACTGGCACTATAGGGCTTAGTCTAGGCGCCAAGAACTTCTCAGTCGTCTTTACATGGATACTTTGGTCTGTGCTGCTGGCCCTAATCTTGATACCGTTTTTGGGTCGGACTTGGTGCTTTATGTGTCCCATAGTTTGGCCGGGTGAGCTGATACAGCGGAAGCTCTGGAGCAGATTCGGCACTTCTAGGCTCTTGAATATGCGTTGGCCTCGGGTTCTAAATAACGTTTGGCTTCAGAACTTTCTCTTCATCGGCTTCGCGATCTGGATGGTTGTACTCGTAACCCAGCCATTCGTAACCGCTGTATCAGTGGTCGTACTGATATCCTCCGCGACTGTAATCAGCATATTCTTCCCGCGAAGAAGGTTCTGCCGCCACCTCTGTCCTCCGGGGCTATTCATCGGGCTCTACTCTTCCTTTTCACCAATAGAAGTAAGGGTAAAGGATCAAGATGTCTGCCTTAAACCGCAGTCTGAAGGTGGATGTAGCAAAGAATGCTATGTTGGAAGCGAGAAGGGATATGGGTGCCCGTGGTATGAGTTCCCTCAGAATATGGTTTCAAGCTTCGACTGTGGCCTCTGCACGGAATGCTATAAGACCTGTCCCTTGGACAACATAGCTCTCAACGTCCGACCCTTCGGTGCAGAACTAGAATCTGAAGATTTGAAGAGGAAGCCTGATGAAGCTTGGCGCTCTCTGATTCTGCTCTCCCTTCCAGTTATATATACGGCCGTACTATTCGGCCCATGGTCTTGGATAAAGAACTGGGGCGACCTACTGCTATACTCAACTTCAGTGGGGCTGTTGCAACACCTATTCTACGTACTCTTAGTGATCGATATTTCGTTAGGCGTCTTTCCGGGGCTGCATCTTCTCACTTCAGCAAGCTCAAAACTCTTGTCAGGTGTGAAGGATATCTCTACTAAGCAGTTATTCGTGGATTATGCGTATGCGTATATTCCGTTAGGGCTAATGCTCTGGGCAGGCTTCAACTTTTCTCTGATCATGATGGAATGGTCGTATATCCCGGTCGTCGTCTCAGATCCATTCGGGGCAGGTTGGAACCTTCTGGGAACTACACACCTACCGTGGATGCCTATTTCTCTTCCTATCCCGATTGCAGAAATTGCCTTTGTGCTGTTGGGAGTGGTGTTATCACTTAAAGTCGGGTACACGACGCTGAGCCGAACTTTTCCTGAAAAGATGCAGGCGGTCAGGGCGCTAATTCCCTTTGCGGTATTCACAGTCGGAATTGCTATTGTGTTTCTATGGTTCTATGTCTGAGGTGGCTCTGATTGGAGAAGAATGTTCAAGTCAGAAAGAGTAAGTTTGAACGCCTTTTGGGTGTATTTGTTATCATCATTATTGCTTCCTCCGCCTATGTAGTCGTATTCTGGGTTCAGACGAATAGGTTTCCTGTTTTTGGAGGAGATGCGGATACTAAGGTTTTCTATGTTACAGCCACCATGTGGGAGTTCTACCCAGAAGAGATAACGGTTCAGGAAGGAGATCACGTACTCATCCATTTGACGAGCGTGGATGTTCACCACGGCGCCTACATAGAGGCTTGGAATTTAACTGCGGATCTATTCCCCAACCAGACTGTCACCTTCGATTTTATAGCTGATAAAGTCGGCAAGTTTGAGTACTACTGCACAGTCTACTGCGGCATAGGTCATCCAGATATGAGAGCATACGTTATAGTGGAAGCAAAAGAAGAGACTTGATCATTCTACAACTCGCACAACGCCCACCATCTGCGGGTGAGGAACACAAAAATAAGGAAACTTACCCACCTGATCAAAGACCATCGAATAACGCTGATTCTGCCTCAGCAAATCCGTATCGAACTCCCCATTATCAGCCGTCGCCGTGTGCCCCGTCAAATCCAAGTTAACCCAGATGACTTCACTACCCTGCCGGATGGTTAGATTGTCAGGAAAGTACCAGAAGTCCTTGATAATGACTATAATCCTGTCCGTTCCGATAATATTCAACTGCTCAATAGCCTTATGAATCAGCCCATCACTATTGGCTTCGATCACAAGTTCATAAAGCCCTGCAGCCGCCTCTGGGTCGACCTCGATGTTCGCTGTTATAGTCACGTTCTCCTCGCTTGTAAGCCGAGTGACATTCTCATCAAACGTCACCGTCACCCCTTCAGGTATCTCCGCTGCACGCAGAGTTACTTTAGAATCGAAATTCCTCAAAGATGCCAAGGTTACTTTGAAGGTAATCGAGTCACCTTGGTAAAGTGACGTTATCTCGGGCGATGCTATTATAGAGTAGTCTGGGGCCTCTGCAAATGCTAAATAGCCTAAAGTTACGTTAAGCATTAGCGTACCTAGGACTATTGAAAATATTATTCTATTACGCATAGACCACGCATTATGGTGGCCATATATATTTAATATATGCTTTCTTCCACCTAGAAAAAACACTTTCCGTAAAAGATTTATATCCACACTATCTTTGTAGGCAAGTTGGGATATCTTGAAGAAACAGATATTGGCACTAGCATTCTTATTTCTTCTAACAGCACAAATAACGGCCGTATTTGCGCAGATCGAGACTGAGACTTACGTCTCAGTAAAGAATCCTTCGGAACTCATCTGGACAGGTAGAATGTTCATAGTAGCATTAGAAGAAGATGGTATAATCAAACTGTACTCTGTAAAGCCTTTGGATAAGGTGGTTGAACGCATCGGCCCTACATTTGCAGCAAGAGACGAGGTGGATGTTGTCTCTTCCTCGGGTGCTAATTTCCCTAGTGAAAATGTCTATGCCAGTTCAGGTGATAGTATCCACGAGATATCTACTAAAGGTGCAACCGTAAGGGTTTTTGCGACTCCATCTGAAGGATCGAATATTGAGGGACTGGTTTTTGACAACCGGGGGTACTGGAATTATAGATTGATAGCGGTCACAGATGATGGGGTAGTCTGGGAGATAGATAAATCGGGAAATGTTGAACGTATCGCAGACTTGGGTGATAATGCGGTTCCAAGTGGTATAACGGTGGCGCCTGATGAATTTGGAGAGTTCAGCGGCCATGTATTGGTGTCGATTAAGAACGAAAATAGGGTGGTAGCGATATCTCATAAAGATCATAGCGTAAACGTGTTAGCGGAATTGCCGGGAGAGATACCTGGGAGTCTTCGGTACATTTTCCCTAATGCTGACATTTATATCACTGAGAAGAATAAAGACGGAATCGTCAAAGTGGATAGGGCAATAGTTCAAGACAACCTTGCGCAAGTTTTGGTGGTAACTGAAGGAGAGATGGATGGGGCTATCTCGCTGGTGGCCATAAAATCTTCAAGGGCGGGTGTGGATATTACGGAAATTGTCTCAGACTTTTCGGAACCAGATATTGAAGGTATTACTTTTGTTTTAGATAACGAGTTGACTGAAGCGCTTAAGGGTGAGCCGGAGGAAGTGGTTGAGATAAATCCGTTGTTTATCATATTTCCGGTCTTGATCATAGTCGTGGTGGTTTCGTTTCTGGTAATCTGGAGATACCGTGGATTCTAATTGAAATAGCTGTATTTCAGTGTGTACTATTTTCATATCTTTCGTCTAGAATTCTTAATAATCCTATAAAATTCCATTATATGAGAAATTAATATGAAGGTATATATTGCCTAGAAAGGTTTATATCAATTCATATTCAGAAAGTGGTGTTCAATTGGCAGAATTAGCGGTAGATGTTGATAATATAACGAAGAAATACGGCAAGTTCAAAGCACTTGAGGATACGACTTTCAAGGCGGAGGCTGGGAAAATCTACGCTGTGTTAGGTCCCAACGGCGCAGGTAAGACGACGATGTTCAGATGCATGCTTGGTCTACTAAACTTCGAGGGAAGTATAAAAATCGCAGGAAAGGATGTGAGGAGACATGGAAAATGGGTGAGGGGGAATATTGGATATCTTCCTCAGCATTCTGCACCTTATGATGATCTTTCTGTCGAAGAGAATTTGAAGTTCTACGCTGGGTTAAAAGGGATTCCTAAAGAGCGTGTGAAGGAGACTCTCAAAGAAATAAAGTTGGTTAGGTTTAGGGATCGTAAGGCGATGGCTCTCTCTGGTGGAATGAAGCAGAGACTCATGATGGGCATATCGCAACTCTCGGATCCTCCTATACTGATTCTTGACGAGCCTACTGCTAATCTGGATGTGCAAGGGCAGTTGAGGTTCAGGGAGCTACTCTCCGATCTATTGGGGAGACAGAAGTGTATAATTATATCTACCCACCTTCTGCGAGAAGCTCATGAAATAAGACTGTTCCACGGAAATGTATTGGTGATTAACCGTGGAAAAGTTGTAGGCTCCGGGTTAGTGGATGACTTTATGAAAAAGGCGGATTTGAGAGATCATCTTTTCATCGATGTTGGCGATAACGATCCTGAATCTATGTTGCAGACTATCAAAAAAAGTGGTTTCGACGAAGTGGAGATACATAAGGGTCAGGTCGTCATATCATGCGAGCATGATGACAAGTTCTCAGTGTTGAAGGCGCTTAGTGATGCAGGATTTACACCTAACAGTTTCAGGGTTGAGGAACCCAGTCTTGAAGTAGCATTTATGAAGCTCACTGGAAAGGAGATAGGATAAATATGCCGCCTCGTATTTTCTCTATCATACGGAAAGAATTCTTCGACTCTCTTAGGAGTCGTTGGCTCATATCATTCACGGTCATCACATTCTTCCTCGTTATTGGACTGCCATTCGTCGTAGCATACGCCTTAGGTTTGATGGCGCCAGGTATACAGACTCTGATATCTGGCACTACTCAAGTAGTCTTTCCGTTCCTGCCTCTCATTGCACTTCCTATAGGTTCAGCAGCTATAGTTGGCGAGAAGGATAAGCACACTATGGAGCTCCTGCTGGCACAACCTATCTCTAGAGTCAGCGTGTATATTGGAAAGTTCCTCGGGATATTTTCGGCAATTATCGCAGCCATTACAATAGGAATGGGGGTTGCAGCTTTGATAATCATGGAAACCCCAAACCCACAATATTTCATGGTCCTTCTGCTAGCGTACTTGCTGACTGCAGTCTTTCTAGGCCTCGCCTTTCTGATATCCATCGTAAGTAAAGACAGGTCTATGGCCCTCGGTATAGCCTTATTCTTCTGGTTCCTCTTCGCAGTACTGATTGATATGGGCTTCTTGAGCATGATAGTGACTATAGCTTTTGATCCGGTCTACATGATACCTATCGTAGTGGCGAACCCTCTTGAAGTAGTCAGGCAGATAACTCAATACGCTCTGATTATGACTCCGGGGATGATGGCTAACCCCATTGCCCTAGGCCAACTCGGTCTAGCGATGGCGAAGATATTCGGCGCGCAAGGCATCTTGCCATTCCTCTATACGTCAATAACCATATGGATATTGCTACCGGTGATAACATCCTTCGTACTATTTATCAGGAGCGACATCTAAGCAACCATGTCAAGGCTTTGTGAGATATAACTCCAAAAGATTTCAATCCTTGCTTCTGATTTATAATATTTATATCCCACATAGGGATTCCAAAAATAATTACTAGACCGTATTCTTAGGAAAAGATATATGCGTGAACATCGGATAGCCCCCCTATGAACGGGCAAAAAAACTGGGCCACCTATCTACTGATAGGAATTATCGCAATCAGTATGCCGTTGACAGTCTCCGCGCAGGAAGTTATGATCGAGATTGCGGGAAATAAAGCTGTTGTGTCGCTGCCTCCTATTTCGGAAGGTTCGCTAGTGTTAGTGCCTATAAGTACT
>JARPAQ010000068.1 GCA_029460375.1 Nitrososphaerota archaeon
CATTTCAAAACTCGAAGGTAAGTATACCTCCAAAAATAGCTAGAATCCTAGTCAACCTAACCGGTCTAAAACCCGGTGAAACTCTGCTAGATCCCTTCTGCGGAATCGGAACGATACTACAGGAGGCAGTTGTACTAGGCGTAAAGGTGCTTGGAGGAGACATAGATGGTCGGCGGGTCTCGGAGACTGTTAAGAACCTGAAGTGGCTCAGCGAAACATACAGCCTGAAGATGGAGAATCTTTCAAACAGGATATTCAAAGCTGATGCTAGACATTTGTCAAGAAGGCTTCAGACGAAGGTGGATGGTATAGCGACTGAGCCGATACTGCTTCCCCCATTGAAGAGGTTCCCGTCAGAAGAAGAGGCGGATGATGTGCTTCGAAAAGCCGGAGAGATATATGAAGATGCTTTGCCTGAGATGGTAAAGGTCCTGAAGAAGGGTGGAAGATTGGTGCTTGTTATCCCATACTTAAGAACAAATAGGCGTAGGGAGAAGTCGTTCAATCTTGAAGAGGTCTTCGAAGAGTCAAGGTTAGCACCGTACCATCCTAAGAATCTTCAGCGATTAAAGTATCCGCTTATGGCTTCGGGAGATAGGGATCAGAAGGTTCTGCGGGGTATCTATGTCTTGGAGAAGCTTTGATTCTTCCTTTTTATTGTCTGATTGACTCTTCGCAGTAGACCGATGATCAAGGTTGCTTCTCTTGAGGTTGGTCGGCCTTTGCCTATGAGTTGGCTGAAAGCCCTTTCGAATATCGGCATCTTATATTCCGGGTAGCTAGAAGATTCTGCAAGGTCGACTGCGTACTGAACTATGCGGCTCCTCTGCTCTTCAGTAGCCACTGTCTCTGCGTCTTCAAACCGGTGTCTAGAGAGCTCATACAGAATTATCGCAGCGGCGTGCCCTATGTTTAGAGTGGGGTAGGAAGAGTTTGCATATATGCTCACTATCATATCGAGCTCCTCCAACTCTTCATTCCTAAGACCAGTAGTATCCCGCCCGAAGACGAGGCAGATCGAGTCTGAAAACCGCCTTACTGCGTCAGCCATAAATCTGGGCGAAACCGTTGATCTTAAAACGTTCTTAGAGCTTACATCGAACACCGCGGTCGTCCCTATAAGGTAATCGAACATCTTCAGGTCTTCGAATCTACAGACCTCCGCATTGTCCAGAACATAGACACCGTGAGAAGAGAACTTCCTAGCCTTCTCCAAGTCTACTTTAGGGTTTACAAGTAGAAGGCTGCTGAAGCCGAAGTTAGCCATAACTCTGGCCACATGGCCTACGTTTACTTCGTACACTGGCTCCACTAGAGCAACTGTTAGGTTCAGCCTGCGACACCTAATCTTTTAAACGTCTACTCCCGGTATTTCAAAGTGATGCCGATCAACCTTGCTTCAGAAGCGAGGGCGAAGTGAGCTGAAGCCACTGAAACGAAAGACCCTGCGAGAAAGGCTACCAACTATATCATAACTACCTCAGACCACACGAAGGATTAGACGATAAAACACCTGCAGAGGCATGCGGGATAGAGATTGAAGGTAAGAACAAGTGGGTAACAATAATTCAGAATGGAGCTAAGGTCGTAAATGAAACATAAAGTAGGGTTTAGATATTTGTATAGAGCCTTCCATTCCGATTAGTCTAACGTTATATTGCTTTTCGAACTTTTTAGTGCTTAGAGCATCGCATACAACCGTCATTTTCTGTCCAAGACTCATTCCTGAGTGAACGTCTCCCGTCGGCACTATCTTTTCTTTTTCTCCCCTCTTACGGGCTGGCTCGAAGTATTGTTCATTAACAAAATGGCGAATCTCATCCGCTAATGTTTGTTCAGGCATATTGTAGGACAGCCCATAATTATCCCAATTATTATACCTTTAATTAATATAATCAAATGTAACAAAAAATCCTAGTCATCACCCGACAGTTAACAGCCTAAACCATCACCCGTCAACTTAACAGAACCGGGTTTAGAAATCAATATATAGGCTATTAACATAGATATATTTCAGTAAGTCTTGCAAGTAAAAACCTATCATAAAGGAGCATTAAGAGATTCGGTTGTAGTAGGTATCCTATTGTCTGTGTTAATCGTTTCTACAGGTATAGTGTATCCCGTAGCCGCATATGCACAAGAAACAGATGAAAGATTTGTAGAATATTCCTTCACCTATTCAGGCCAAAAAACTGAAGAGAGTAGAGAAGGCGCAGGTAACCTTCGGCTTGAGGTTATAGATAATTTTGGGAATGGATCATTGAGGGTTGAGATTTCAGTATCAATGAACAACGCTGAATTCCTAATCAGAAACAATGTAGCTCAGGAGAGGTTCTCCTTCCCCTATCTGCTGACACTCCCCCAACTTGATCTAACCATACCAAGAGAGAACGGCACCATAACTATCAGCACCGAAAGACTGGATGACGAAGAGGTCGAATTTCAAGGAACCAATTGGATTCTGAACGTCTCCAAAATAACTCTTGAAGTCGAAGGTACTCGAAACGGTGAAAGAATGGCCATAAATGCAGATGGAGAGCTCAAGATACTTGCTGACTCTGGGCTCCTCTATAGTTTTACTGGCAGTGTCGATAGGGAACTAGGTGATGCTCAGATACAGGTATCGGTCATACTGGTAGATACGAATCTGGATCTTGGTGTAAAACCTGAATCCAGTTTGAGCATCTTCTCCCAATTAAACACATTATCGAGTTTTGGAATGGGTGGTGTACCATTTGACGATCAGGCGGTCTCTAGCCAGAGTGGTAATGCAACCCAAACGTATCTGCTCATCGGGGGTTTAGTAACGGCAATCGTCCTCGTATCCGTTTTTTCAGTGATGAGTCGGCGTCAAGGAAAAGGGGAGGATGCCTCTGGAGAGAAGCCTCTTCATTGGGTTCACTAGCATCCTCGGCGGTCTGCATTGTCATCTGATGAACATCCAATATCAATCCATAAACTGGTAAAGCGATACGGTAAATATACAACGATTGGGCCAGCATCGATAGATATAGAGAGGAAGTGGATATTCGGCTTTCTTGGGCCGAATGGGGCTGGCAAAACAACTACAATTAGAATGATGCTGGGACTCGTAAGGCCTAACGAAGGATCTGTGAAAATCTTTGGTGAGGATCCGTTTAAGAGTCCTGCGAGAGCCTTAGAGAATGTAGGGTATGCTCCTGAACTTCCCAACTTCCAGACCTTCTTCAGTGGAGAAGATCTGCTGGACTTTACAGCTAAGCTTTACGGCATCGGTTCGTCAGAACGGAGGAGAAAGGTCAGGGAACTCATAGAGATGGTCGGACTGAGTGATCATGCGAGGAAGAAGATAGGGAAGTACAGTAAAGGCATGGTACAGAGGCTTTCTGTCGCCCAGGCCTTGGTGAATGATCCAGAACTCCTCATAATGGATGAGCCTACGCTAGGTATGGATCCTGTAGCTACCATTCATTTTAGGGATCTTTTCAGATCACTAGCCTCTGAGGGAAGAACTATCTTCATCTCTTCGCATCAGCTTGATGAGATCCAGAGGCTTGCTACGCACATAGGGATGATCAACAGAGGGCAGATGGTCTTTCAAGGAACTACTGACAGTGTGCTGAACGCGTTTGCGAAAAAATACTCGATTGAGGTCGAGCTGGAAAGGATGGATGATGGTATAGTGGAGAAGATAAAAGAATTGAGCTACGTCAGAGAAGCTAGAGTAGATGCCAACAGGATTCACGTAACCCTGAATGAGACGAGAGATCTAAGAGCAGATCTAGCTGAAGACATAATCAGAAGTGGAGGAAGACTCCGAGGACTATCATTACATAAGGCTACACTTGAAGACGCATTTATTGAAACCTTGAGGCGAGGAGGATCTTGAATACCTTCAAAAGCATCATTGTAGTCGGTCAGTATGAATGGAAGCGAGCCCTAGCGAGGAAGAAAGTCGCGCTCCTAATCATCTTTACAATTCTAATCGAACTTCTGCCTTTTGTAGTCCTTAACTTACTGCCCATACCGAGTATGCTCCTAGGCATCACGGGGTTGATGTGGTTTGTTGGGGCGATAACTCCTCACTTCTTCTTCCTTCAGTTCGTGGCTCTCTTAATAGGATCAGGATCAACTGCAGAGGAGTACGATCAGGGTACCGCTGATCTGATACTGTCCAAACCTCTCTCAAGGGTATCGTATCTGCTGGGGAAGTTCTTCGGTGGGCTGACCCTTGTCTCGTTTGTAGCCTTCCTCACCACATTCCTAGCGATCGTCCTCTCTACCGCTACATTCGGAGCTCAATTATACCTAGAGTATGCACCAGTTGTATACCTCTCCCTAGTCTTCTCCACTATGGTCTTCTTCTCGATAGGGTTCGCGGCTGGAGAAGCATTCAGATCGCCAAGCCTCGCCTACCTCGTTGCCAGCTTTATCTTCATAACCTCATTCATACTAGTTCCATTCCTCGCGGCAGTGAACAGCTTGACAGGAGACGCTCTCTATTTAGATATCAGTCAAGCCTTACCAACTTGGAGCGTCCAGAACCTTCCCATGATGATAGCTCAAGAACTCTTCTTAGGCTCAGGCACCCTCCCGTTCCTCTTCTCTTTTGGTCCGGAAATTGCAGGCACAATGTTAGAGGCAGTTACAGGAATACTAATCTACTCAAGTATCGGAATAGCAATAGCCTTCATCAGATTCCTGAAGACCGATGTAACCAAGAAGTCTATTGAATAACCGCGAACCTAGAATTGTTTAGATAATACATACTAGATGAGTCTCGCTTCTACCACAGATAACTCTTCAAAGAATAAGCGAGCGCGACTCACCACTTCAACCCCGAAACCGAAGCCTCGAACATATTCAAACAACCCTTCAACATCAGAAAGACTGGAAGCTACAAACACTATCTTGCCACCCTTCCCAAGACACCGGGAAGCCTCTCTAAACCAAGCCATAGAAACCTCAACCCCACCTGACCCACCGTCGACCGTCGTGTCCATTGTCTCTTCAGAAGGAAGATAAGGCGGATTAAAGACCACCAGATCAAACGCTCCATCTCTAAATGGAGACGCAGAGTCACATCTAACCAGATTCACCTTCGACCAAGCCGGTTTACTGGAGATAGAATCCTTTGCACTCTTGACAGCTTGTATATCCAGATCCACCCCTACAGCAAGATTATTCTTCTCAACCAGCTCTGACAGAACCAACCCGGAACCTATGCCTATCTCCAAAACCCTATCGGCAGCATATCGCCGGATAGCCTTAATCAGCAGAAAGGTATCTTCTGCGGGTGAGTATATGTTGTCGGCTTCTTTACTCGTCATCTTTAGACCCTGCCAGCATCTTTGCCATCCCTAATGCTTCATCTGGAGTCAAGCTTTCAATCCGTCTGTTTAGTAGTGTGTCACTGTAGACATCCTTCACTCTATTGAGTCTCTCCTCATCATTCTTGAATATGGTCTTCATCGCAGCCGAGACCCGTCTGCCCCTAAATGAAAACAGTGTTTTCAGAGATGAAACCGTCTGCCTATTTACAGTCCCTACATCCGTAGGTGTGAAAAGAAGCACTGTAGAACTCACCTTGGGCGGGGGATCAAACGCGTCTCTCCCAACATCAAAGAGCCGCTGAACCTGAAAAAGACTCTGTGCAAGTACACTTACAGCCCTATAGTTATGTACCCCCGGCTCCGCTAAAACTTTGTCTGCAAACTCTCTCTGAACAGTCACGACTGCGCATTTGAACCTTCTGCCAGCCAACCATTCTATAAATCGACGTGACTTAGAGTACGGGATGTTCGAGACCAAAATATCGAAACTCCTTTCCGCGATGAAACCGTCACCATGGATCAGTTCAAGATTTCTATGTTTGCCAAGCCTCTGCCCGGCAATCTCAATAAGGCTTCCATCAATCTCCACAGATATGACCCTGCCCGCATATCTACACAGCCTCTCTGTAAGGTCTCCCTCCCCCGTGCCTATTTCGAAGACGGTGTCATCCTTGGACACTTGGGCCGCTTGGACTATACGATCAAGTACCGCTGGATCTCTCAGCAGATGTTGACCAAGCCTATGCCTCTTTCTCATAATGCTTTTCAGAGAACCTGTTCACATCTACTATCGGCGTATAAACAGACTCACTCTGGAACCGCCTGATACTTCTTCGACTATACGTTTTGCTATGAGTTTAGCCGGCTCCCTTAGGCCTATACGCTCATGCAGTTCATCGAAACTCTTGAAGGGTTGGCGGTCTCGCTCATTCAGAATCTGATACATAAACGTCTTCCCTATCCCCGGTATAAGTTCCAAAGCGTGCAGCCTAGGTGTAACAGGCTGAAGAGAATTGAAGACATCGACATACTTCTTCTCATTATTCTTCACCAGCAGTTCGACAACGCTTTCAAGCTCACCCCTAGATTCGTTCGATAGTTCTTCGTATGTAAGTTTCCCAAGCACGCTTACAATCTTTGTACGCCCCTCCTTACCTATGCCTATTCGTTCACCCACATCAAGATCCACACCGTCCATAGCAAGTATCTCAAGCAGAGTAAGCCTATCCTCACCGATACCCTCAAGAATAGGGCCTTCACGCCCCCTAATTATCTTGGACTTACCGCGTGGAACAAAGTCCAAAACATATGCATACTCTTCATATTTCTTTTGAGAATGCAGGCTACTCATCATTTACTCATATTCCTCAAGAAGCGGGTTACCCTAATTGTTTCAACAGATCTTCTGATAAGAAGCGCGCCGACTTAAAATTGTACTCCATCAACTTCTCCCGCTCTAATTAATCGTATAAAACAAGATTCACCTTTAAACTTTATCATCAGAAAGCGTCAGGCGTGTTACGGAATCGTCCTTCCGCCGATCTTTAGGACTACTTTGAGTGCTCTTTCAGAATCTGAAGTATCTTATCTAATATCTCGTCTGAGAGGAGCTTCTTCCAACCTGATGTAAAGACCCGCAGCTCTTCCTTGCTCTTCGGCATGATATTAGTAATCTCTACAGCCTCTTTATCTGTGAGTTTCGCCTCCTTGACGAGACTTTGCCTGATCTTCTTAGCATCTTCTTTAGAGGACTTTGCGAATTTAGATACATAATCAAGAGTTCGCCTCTGAATCTGGTCAGCAGTCTCTTCATCCAACTTTTCAAGTACCCCTCTAACTTCTGGAAGCGTGATAATCTTCTTCTTCTCTTTTATAGTTGACATACTTCAAACCTCCTTTTTTTCAATTTCTCCGATCTTTTATTGCTGAGGGGTTGTGATAAGTTGTTTGACATGCTCCAGTCGCGCCGTGACTCTCTTCATCTTCTTGCCTATGGGTACGTTGATGAGTAATGATCTGGATCCGACTTCTTCCACCGTGCCTACTTTGCCTTGGAATCTTCTATGAGGCATACCTTTGACTTGTGAAGGATCTATAGTAATTACAACCTTGTCGTTGATATGATATTCTGTCAGAATCTGAGATAGACCTTTTGCTCGTTTACTGCCCTTCATCAGGCTTCTTGTCTTTCTTCTGAACCCTTTGCTATGAGTCATATATCTTCACTCTTTTAACCCGCTCATCTGTGTCTGTCCGTAACCCTCGATATAGGTGTTATGGGATTGTCTGTTACTCTATTTTCACGTTGAACTTCTTTCTAACCCTAGGTAGAGTTACTGTAAGTATTCCGCTTCTGAATTTTGCATTCGCCTTCGCAGGATCCACCTTTTCAGGGAGCCGTAGAATCTTCCTGAACGAGTTGAATCCTATATCCTTCTGAACAGTGCCCCATTTCTCCCATTTCAATGTCCGGTGCATAATAGCCTTGACCTCCAGAGACTCTTCACTGACATTCAAAGATATATCCTCCTTGCTCGCGACACAGGGAAGGTCTACGGTTAATATCACTTCATCCTCGGTAGTTGATATATCAACCAGAGGCTCCAGACACCGTTCAGATTCATTCCACAGTGGGCGAAACTCCTCATCCAAATCGCTGAAGACCTCGTCAATCCAGTCTGAAATTCTCCTACTTCTCCACATCTTTCTTCACCTACCTGTACATAATGGGGATGGTCTGCTCCACCGGCTTCTGCATATCGCTTATCGTTCCCTGAGCCTGCTTCATAAGGTCTCTCGCCTTCACCCGTATCTCGTCCCCCTTCTCCAGAAGAGTCTTCACATCTATGCTGATTCCAGCAACCTTGTTCAATGATTGTATAACAGATGCAGATGCTCCTGGGTCGGGATATTTTAGAAAAGCTTGGGAGAGTAATGCTACTGCAGGTAACCTGATCTTTGTTAGCTCTTTGAGTATAAGGGCATATATTCCCGCTACGAAGCCTTCTTCCATAACTTCTACTCCGCTTTTCTTCAAGAGGTCTCTGGACTCGCTGCTGTTCGCTACGCTGTATACTTTGGGCGTCTGTATGTTAACTCGATCCTGCACCGGTATACCGCTAAGGGATATCTCCAGTCTGACGCCTTTCTCCTGAAACCATTTAGAGAGGACTCTGGCGGCCGGTTGTATAGTTGCTATAGGTAACGGTATCTCCGAAGTTAACACCAATAGGTTCTCGTTTCCATATATTCTAACCGGATCTCGGAGTACCCCCTTATGTAGAACCATTATAGGGGGGAATTCTTCCGATTCAAGGTGCGCTATTTCTTTCAGGTTGAACTGCTCAACTATATGAGACGCCGCTATGGTGCCCACCAGCCCAATATCAGGTAGCCCTTCTATTGCTACTGGTGATCTAAAACGGTGCTCTTCATCCTCTATTATCTCAACTATTTCAGCCATACTGTTTCATATAGTAAGAGGCCTATTAACAATTTAATTCTTCCGTATATTCAAGATAGAGAAGGTTTCAATATCTCTAATAATTAGGTTTTATAGAAGCCCAATTTTCCATAAAGTTATCATACCATTCTTCGTCTATTGGTTCACGGCAATTTAAACAACATATCGACGCATACGCTAAATCGTGTGTAACATCATCTTCAACAAATGAAAAAATAAAAATGCTAAAGATAAAGCTTGTTTATCGTGAAAGCGCCTATAAGGCTTTGATGAGGCTTGTTAAACAGGGACTTGTTGAAAAGACATACATCATGGAAAAGGGTACTAGTTATAGTCTGAATAAGAGTGAATTAGTCATAGATT
The DNA here is from genome assembly GCA_029460375.1 of Nitrososphaerota archaeon. Classification (GTDB taxonomy): domain Archaea; phylum Thermoproteota; class Nitrososphaeria; order Nitrososphaerales; family JACPRH01; genus JARPAQ01. Next base: position 9,139 of record JARPAQ010000068.1, read on the forward strand.
TCGTGAGAAAAGAATGGCACTGGAATAGTATTATTGCTTAAATACCTGATTTTATGTTAAAGAGAATTGTGGTCACTGTAGAGGAAGTTATGACGAAGGATGTCGTCACCGTGGAAGGTGACAAGACCGTCTTGGAAGCGGCCAAGCTTATGAGTCTAAATAAGTTCAGCAGCCTAGTGGTAACCAATGAAGGCAAGACAGTGGGCATAATCACTGAAAGAGATCTGGTTAGAAAAGTTCTAGCGGAAGATAGAGATCCAAATAAACTCCTGATATACCAGATTATGTCGACTGAACTGGTCACTACAACTTCTGAAACATCTATCGAATCTGCAGCCACCATCATGACCGAGCAGAAAGTGAGGAGGCTACCAGTCGTGAAAGATGAAAAGCTAGTCGGGATAGTTACAGCCAGCGACATAGCTAGGCATCTGAGCGATGCCACCAGTAACATAGAGATGCTTCTACGTTCACTCCGCACAGATCCTAATTACAGCTACTAGGCTTCAAAATCAACATCCAGAATGTCAAAGGGCTTCTCTTCATCTAAAGTCACTTCTCGCTCAAGAATGCTCGCTACATTGGGTATAACTTCACCGCCCTCACCTGTGAAGAACCGTCTCAGGCTCAACCCACCGTCACACTCCACCTTGACCTGTAGATAGCGGCTCTTTGCCGATTCCACGGTGAGGCGGTAGATCTTCTTGGTGGTGCTGCTCTTCTTGTTTGGCGGCATCATCCTTATAGAGGCTCCTTCGAAGGTTTCTTCGAGCTTCTTGACATTCTTTTTGGTTATCCTTTTATTTAGAGTGAAGCTGCTTTGAACCGTGATTGTGAACTGCCGCTCTTCTTTCGGTCGCCCATCAAGTATTCTGATCTCTTTGACTGAGATTCCGTCGCCAACTTTCTTCATCACTGTTTTTACACGTTTGGGTCGTCTGATACGCGGCTCCAAGATCTCTGCGTAGAAGGGTCGTCCTTCTCCTAGGACTAGGCTGCTGGAGTCTTCGCTTCCTATCCATGTGAACTTTACTCGGCCGGCGGTGAACAAGGTGAGTAAAGGTTCTGTTAGGCGCTGCTCTACGCTGTCAGTGGAGGTGTATCCGGTTAGGTTGCATTCGGGACAACCTTTGCCTCTGCATTCGCTGCATCTTCTTCGTTTCTGAAGTATGCCTCGCTTGGTCTTAATATACCGGCCGTAAACGTAGATTGATTTGGAGGTTACCTCCACCATATCCAGCAGCGAATCTACTATCGCGGTTACATCCGGCCTTCTGTGCCGTATCTCGACATTCAGTTTGTAGGATACTTTTCTGTTCAGCTCTTTTGTGAAGTTGGCTTTGAGGGTTTCTCCTCCTTTGAGCTTCATCTCGGCCCTCAGGTGATCTTCTCGCTCCACTATTGTCGTAGGTATGCGGGCGCCGATTAGGAGGCTTTCAAACTCGTATTCATCCAAGGCTTTTATCACCAGATCCACATACTTCTCGATGGAGGACATCATACCACCGCATATGTTGCAGACCTTGGTTGGACGATCTCTTACACCCAGTTTCTTCTTCAGTTCTAGGCCTTTCGAGGGGTTATCAAGGCCTTTCAGTTCTAAGGGGAACTGCCGTCCTAGACAGATGTTGCATAGAGTAGACTCCTTTAGAAGCCGCTCCAGATTCTCTCCGTTCTGCATAGTGTATCAGTTCACTGTTGGAATCTCTTCATCATCTGCCTGAACTGTCTTCCTCGACTGGCCTTCATCACCGATTTAGCTTGTTTGTACCTCGCCATCATCTCCTTAACCGCCTTCTCGGTGGTGCCTGAACCCCTGGCTACACGGTGAATTCTCGAGGCGTTCAACACATCAGGGTTCTGCCTTTCGTTCCGCGTCATCGATTGTATAATTACCTTCCAATACTGCATCCTCTCCTCCAACCCTTCCACATCCTGATCCTGCATAGCGGATGAGAAGCCAGGTATCAGGTCAAGCATCTTCCTCAGAGAACCCATCTTCTTAATCTGCTCAAGCTGGTAGTACAGGTCGTCTATAGTCATCTTGCCTGAAGCTATCCTCTGAAGCTTCTTAGAATCAGCCTCCAGCTCCAAGTCTTTAACTCGTTCAAGCAGAGCCTTCAGATCACCCATATCGAGCAGGCGGCCGACAAACCTTGTCGGTGAGAATGTCTCCAGATCATCCACACGTTCTCCTGTCCCTATGAAGACGATTCTCGCTCCTGTGGCCGCTGCTGCTGCGAGTGCCCCTCCGCCTTTCGCTGCTCCGTCGAGTTTGGTAATCACTATACCTCCGACGGGTACGGTTTGATGGAAGGCTTGTGCTTGGTTAAAGCATTGTTGTCCTATGGTTCCGTCTATTACTAGGAGGACTTTATCGGGGTTTAGGCGGCCTCTTATCTGCTGCATTTCTTGTAGGAGTGCTTTTTCTTCTTTGTGTCTACCGGCTGTGTCGACTATTATGACGTTCTTATCGTTGTTTTTGAAGTGTTTCACTCCGTCTGAAGCTGTCTTCACAGCGTCCTTGGCCTTCTCCACACCGTAGATGGGTATGTTGATCTTTTCACAGAGCATTCGAAGTTGAACTAGGGCGCCTGGTCTGAAGGTGTCTGCGCAGACTACTCCGACTTGGTATCCTCGTTTAGCTAGGTGTCGTGCGAGTTTTGCTGTGACAGTTGTCTTGCCGCTTCCCTGTATGCCTACTAGAAGCATGATGCTGGTTTTGTCTGGAGGTAGGTTGAACTCTGTTTCTTCACCCAGTATGCTGGAGAGCTCTTCGTAAAGTATCTTGACTATGTGATCTTTTCTAGGTAGCCCTAAGGGTAGCTTTTCCTGTAAGGCTCTCTGCTCTATTCTGGTTGATAATTGGAGGACGAGTTTTACGTTTACATCGGCTTGGAGGAGTGTTCGCTGAAGGTCTTTCACGAACTCCTTGACAGCCGCTTCATCTATAGCGCCGGCTCCTATGAGTTTCTTGACGGCGTTTCTAAGACCGTCCTGAAGACCCGAAAGCATCTCTCCCAACTCCTATAGCGGTGATATTAACTCTTTTGGACACTCTCATGCCTTCGCAACCAGTCGGGCATCCTTTATCTCCATGAAGCCGTGGTCACCAGACCAGTGCGTCTCTGTACCCAGTATCTCGATGCTTCGGGTGAAGAGGGGGCAGTCGAGGACAAATGTTTCAGCTTCGCCCCCTTCGAAAGCTATGTGGACACCGAGACGCCTATTTAGCTCTTTAAGCTCATCAATCATAGACTCGTTGACGGCGCGGCCTAACCAGCTTTTGTCCAATCCTTCAGCCGCCACGCTTACGAGTATAACGCTGAAGTCTGATCTGATGATGTTTCGCATATATGTTTCAGGGTCTTTCAGCCAGAAGGGTGAAAAGTGCTTCAAACCTGCTTCAGCACATACGGTTTCAAACCTCTGCTTCTGATACCTGCTGGCAAGACCCCCTGTGACGATGCTTTCGAGAGCGTACTGTTCTTTCGCTGTATTTACTGCGGTGGCGAGGTCTTGAATTTCGCTTTCTCCCACCTCGCATGTTTTGGTCTTCATAATCGGTACATTCATCGTTTGAGCGGCGAGTTCAGTCCAGCGTATGTTCGGGTAGTGGAAGAGGTAGCTCTCAGGGCTGTCAGGCATCATGGTTATCAAGCAGGCTAACTGGTGTCCCTGCTGCTTCGCGGTGTAGGCTGCGAATGTGCTGTCTTTTCCGCCTGAATATAGGACCCCGACTCTCAACTGCTGCACATCTTTAGGTTAGACCCATCAGTCCTCGATTTTCTTCACATTTCAGACGGCTCTTCCGTAACATCATCTAGGTCTAACATACCAGCATCACCGGGAGATTAAAGGGTTGCCGAACATAATTCTAGCTTAGGATTTACTGAATCGAACATTCAGAATGATTGTAGCAGACGAAGTTACGAATGTTCTATTCTCTGGACAGGCTGTTCCAACCCGTAGGATTATACCCTCGATTCTCCATATAGATACCGGAGGCAAAAGTAAATGGAGCAAAGATCCATATTCCTCGGAACCACAGTCATATCACTAGTAGCACTAGCAGCAGTACTAGGCATCTACTATGCGGCAATATCGGTCGGGCAGCCTGTACCATCTTATGGCCAAGATTCAACTGATAAAGAGAAGAATATCTTGTCGGTTTCAGGTACAGGAGTTGCAGGTGTCGAGCCTGATAGAGTGAAGATACAGATGGCGGTCGTCGCAGAAGGAGATACAGCGGAGTTGGCGGCTACAAGGAATGCTGAGAGGTTCAACACAGTTCTAGCGGCTCTTCTAGATGAAGGCATACCTAGAGACCAGATTGAAACGATGCAGTATACCATATATCCGGTCTACGACTATTCGGAAAGGACTCAGAGACTCACTGGATACAGAGTGACACACAGCATTCAAGTTACAGTAATCTCAACGGCGAGCAACGGGCTGGGTAAAATAGCTGGAAACATAATAGACGTAGTAGTATCAGCTGGTGTAAACCAGATAAACAGCGTACAGTTCACAACATCCCAAGAAACAATAAAGAGTCTACGAAGTGAAGCATTGAAAGACGCAGTCTCAGACGCACGAATGAAGGCTGACGCCC
>JARPAQ010000069.1 GCA_029460375.1 Nitrososphaerota archaeon
CACATCGAAGATAGCCTTGACGATCAAACTGCTTCTCCGTATGATCTATCTTTATAGTCACCGTTGCAGGAGCGACCACATCACTAAGGGACTTGTTTGAACTTGTATTCTTCAGGTTATTCTCGAACTGCTCCCTTCTATTATTCCAGTCTACTAGTTCGTCCATCAGCCGAGTCTGCCGCTTCGTAACTTATATCATCCCAGAAGAACGTGATCGGAAAAGCTAATCTTTAAGGGTCAGTACGAAGTCGTCAACACGCTTCTTGTAAACCGACGCTTATTCCAAGGGATCGCCTAATCTCCCGTATTTTTTCTATCAGTATTACTATATCCAAAGTTTTTATTACTGGAGAAACGGAACGATCAGGCATGGCTCAAGAATTCGTCGCATTTGGCCTCGGCACCCTCTTCGCCCTAGGTCTAAGACACGCCTTTGACGCCGATCATGTAATCGCCATCACATCACTCATCTCAAAGCGAAGGCAGCATATCTTAGATGCTGCAGGTATAGGTGGTGCATTCGCCTTCGGTCACTTTCTAAGCGCGGTTGTCTTCGGCTCCATAGGAGTAGTTCTGGGTCTTGGGGTGGATGTCTTGACGCCTGCTGCGCTGGATGTGTTTGCCGGTCTACTAGCGGGGGTGCTGGTGATTTTTCTGGGAGTCTGGATTGTGAAGGGCTGTGTTTCAGGTAGGTGCTATGAGAAGAGGGCGACTTACCGTATGATAAGTTTCAATCTGCCTGCTGTAGAGGTTCCGAATGTGGTCTTCTTCAGGTTTCCTGTTATCGGCCAGATTTCAACCGTTATCTACAAGATGATCTACAAGGTTCTGTACGCCTGCTCTATCTGTCTCTCGAACTGGGTTGGATTCCTCTTCAGCGTCTCACCTCCTATACCGGCTGTTGCAGCCTTTCTGGTCTCCATGTCAACAGGGAACGCGTTGAACGGTGTAGCATTAGTCCTCGCCTATGGCGTAGGAATTTTTCTCGGGATGTCTCTTATAGGGGCTTTAGAGGGAAAGTTCTTCGAAACTATCCACCGCCGCAACATCCTGATGCATAACCGCATCATCTTGATATTGGGTGTCATAGTCATTATATTCGGCGTCTGGTTTCTACTTGCTCAGGTGGTAGAGGGACTCCCCACTTTATGGGAACACTTTTAGACGCTTCGGCTTCCTAGATTACTCTAGACTCGTTATGTCGTCTTCTAAAATTTCTATCCAGTGTGCGTCGAACTGTCTTAGATCTTCATGAAGGATTTTCCACAATATGTTATAGCCTTCAAACATAAGGGCCCCAGCTTCTTCAGCAGGTATCGGCCCGTCAGGGAGTTTATCTATCCAGTTGTATAGTTCGCGGTAATCTGCGATAAGGGTATCTATCATAGGCACTAGATCAGGCTCTACTTCTACTGCTGCGGCACGGATATCTAGCCATAGTACTGCTTCATCTTCGAAGGAGTATGTTATGACGTTATGTTGATTCAACCGCTTTTGTAGGAAGGTTCGATCTATGTTAAGCCGGTCGATTGCGGTTGAAGTTCTGTTCCATTTGGCCTCAAGTTCCTGAAAGGTCGTATCTAAAGCATCTAACTCCTCTTTTAACTCATTATTCAGATCAGCCTGCTGTTCGAGTTGCCTAGTGAGCTGGGCTTTGTCTTTCTCCAGTGAATCAATCTCGTCTTCAGCTTCGCTCAGCCGTGAATCGAGGATTGCAACCCGCTCTTCATAAGCATCTACTTGAGGTTGATACGCTAAATAGGTCAGCCCGTATGTGGTGCTGACGGTTACAGCCAACGCGGCAATTATCCCTAATGTTAGAAAGGTCTTTGATGCCATTTAGTGGAGTTCAGAACTTGGATGCTTAAGAACATGATCAGAATACCTCCTTTTTTATCGATGCTTCGAGCTGTGTTACAATTATGGACGCGTTAAGAAGAGTTGTGTAAATCTTCTGAAGACGCCTCGCGAACCTGCACGGTGGAGGCTGTTGTTTCGAGGCAGGTTAGGTCTCTGTGTATCTTTGGGCTGGGGAGAGCCTGAGAATTCTTCGATCTTTACATATATGGCATCCGCGATTCGGGCGTCGAATGCGTACTGGGTCTCTTCTACTTGAAAAATGTATGAAGGGAATGTCTGTAGAACCTCTATACGTCTTCCCGGAAGTATGCCCATCGATAGAAGTATCTGGAGGTTCTTCTCGTTGACTGTATCTATACCTACAACTACACCGCGATCCCCCGTTTCTAGTTCTGATAATCTGAACTTGCTGTCGTGACCTCGGTGTATCTTCACTCTGTTAGGTGATGTGGATTGGTTCCGTGGCTCAGTCTGCCGTCTTCTATATCGATTTTTTTTACTCATGCTTTCCCACCCCCACTTTTTTGAGGAGCCTGCTTATATGCGGCTTCTTCGGCATTTCGAAACCACAGTTTGGGCACATTGCCAGACTGCAGCTGTTTGTTATATTCATGGAGCATCCTGCACACGCTGACCCTGCAACATTCTCGTCAAATTCGTAGCCGCAAAGAGAGCATTTCAATCCTATAGCACACCTCTGAGCATCAGGTTGACAATATAGCCGACGACGAACGCGAAGGGGAAGATGAATGCAGCTATGCCTAAGGCTGTCTTCATCCCCCTTTCTTTCAACATTATCGAAAATTGAGCTACACAAGGCACGAATAGCGTTAGGGTCACCGATGCAACCACCAGAGCTAGCGGTGAGAGTAACCCTGCTTGTTGAAGATCTAAGAGACCCGCCGCTCCGTAATCTCGCCTGAAGAAACCGAACAGGAATGCTACGGCTGCCTCATCCGGCAGCCCTAGGCCATTCACTACTGGTGTCAACCCTCCAATCACTAGTTGGAATATACCTGTCTCTCGTCCTACCCATATCACCACGCTTGCTATGATGAAAAGCGGGAGGATCTCGATGAAGTACCACTCCATCCTTGTATAGACTTTGGTCAGAACATTCGAGAGTTTAGGTAGTCTGAGCGGGGGTAGCTCCATGTAGAAGATAGGCTTCTCGCCTGGCATAAGCCGTGCTGTTAATAGGCCTATGAAGAGCAGCGTTCCCAGTACTATGAGCATCCATATCAGGGTGGCTTGCCAGCTGCCTGCGAGTATCCCGAGTATTACTCCCAGTTGAGCGGAGCAGGGTATGGCTAGGGCGAGAAGCATAGTAGCTATCACTTTCTCTCTCCTCGTTTCAAGAGTTCTGGTCACCATAGTGGCCATGGTTCCGCATCCGAAGCCGAGGGTCATGGGTATAACGGCTCTGCCGCTCAACCCCATCTTCTTGAACACTCTGTCTATCAGCATAGCCATTCTAGGCAGATAACCCGTGTCTTCGATTACGGCGAATACAAGGAAGAAGGTTCCTACTATCGGCAGAATTATGGCTACGGCGTATCTGAGGCCGAGTGTGAATACACCGTATTCGCCTACGATGAGATCGCGTATCGTATCCCAAGGTACATAAGTGATAGTCAGAGAGATGACGTATGGGTTGATGTACCCTTCAAATATTGTCCCTTCAAGATAGTCCACTAGCGTCCCTGCTCCGAATACTCCGACAAACTGGTAAAGCCCGAAGTAGGTGACCAGCAGAAGAATGGGGATACCTGTCAGAGGCCTTGTCATAAGACGGCTAACTCTATCGGATAGGTCTGGTGAATCTTTTCGTGAAACCTCTTTGACGACCTTTGAGACTATGCGGCTGGCTTCACTATGATTCTTCACTGCTATAACATACCTTACTGGCTCATCAAAGGAGTCTTTAACCTCCTGCACGATCCTATCTATGGATGTTGCAGCCTCGTCTTCCACCTCTGCCTCGACTAGGCGTTTTGTCGTCTGATCGCCTTGAAGTAGAAGTAAAGCTAAGGCTCGTCTGGATAGGGGGTGTTCACTTATCAGAGGTGTTATCCTTGATATTGCTGATTCGATGATGGCGTCTTGCTCGATTATTCGCCTCTCCTCTCTGGGTCTTTGAGAGGTTCCAACTGTGCTTATTTCGTCTCTCAGTCTTGACAGCCCTTCACCTGTCACAGCCACGGTCTTGACGACGGGTACTCCCAGCTTCTCTGTCAATGTATCTGCATTCACGTCTATGCCTCTTTTCTCTGCTTCATCCATCATGTTGAGAACAAGGATGACTGGTAGACCGGCTTCTATCAGTTGAAGTGTAAGCGGCAGCATACGGTCAAGGTTCTTGGCGTCTACGACGTGAACCACAACGGCTGAGTCCTTGTTCATAAGTATGCGGCGTGCGACTTCCTCCTCTTCTGTCATGGGCATAAAGGAGTACATTCCGGGTGTGTCTAAGACTTCGTAGCCCTCTTCTCCTATGCTGCTTTTCCCGCGGGCTACTTCTACTGTGGTTCCGGGGTAGTTTGAAACGGTTGTGTATGTTCCTGTGAGGGCGTTGAATAGGAGGCTCTTGCCGGTGTTGGGGGAGCCGACCAGTATAACCTTCGGTAGGTCTCCGATTTTTTGGTCTGGGGGTGAATGGCAGCTGGCTTGTGCTGGGTTCGGTCTGAATGAAGGCATCCGTGATCTCCTTGTATAGTTAGGCTCACCTAATTAGGCTTGCCTAAACCAGATATAAAGATTATGTATATAGAATAGAAGCTTATCCACTGTATCCAGATATATTTAATCAGTTTTCCAATCTATCGCAAGAATTCAAACTGAAATAACAATACTTAGATCACTTAGATCAGCAATACTTCTGAGCTTAAACCCGTATCATCAAACGGTATGAACGAGTTTCGATACTGCGACCGGTGCTTCACAAAGACAGAGCATGAAGTGTTGAACAGCGAAGAAGCCTCATACAACCCAAGAGGAAGAACCACCTACAAATGCACCAAATGCGGCAGAGTAAGAAGAATGAGGCGCCTAAGACCAAGCTCCGAAATATCATACTAAAGACAGATTAAGAGTATTGAATAATTAGACTAAAGGGAAAAGCATAGTTATCTTTGCATTATCCAAAAACTCTTTTATAGGCAAATCAATAAATTATTTCCTGCGTTGACGATAAAGATCATTCTGGTTTGTTGTTTATCTATTCTCTTATTCGTTACGAGCATTATGCCTGTTTTTGCATTAGCTCCTGGTAATCCTGATATTTTTATTTTAACATTTCCCACAGACAAAGAAGTCGTTGCTGGAAGTTCAGTGACATTCACGATTACTGTTGTCTCCCAAGAAGGTTTTGAAGATATGGTGCAAATGACACTGGATAATCCTCCTATGGGTATATTAGCTTCGTTCTATCCTAATCCAGTTGAAGTTCTTGGCTTCGATCAGGAGGAATCTATAATGATTGTAAACATTACATCAGATGTTCCTGATGGAGAAATTGTTTTAACAGTAACTGGAATGGGAGTAGCACAAACAGATGTAATTAGATCCGCATACGTTGTATTGAAAATAGTTCCTAAGACCCAGACCTATACGACTACTGTAACTACCACAAGAACCACTATAGCAACAACCTATAGAACTCTCACTACAACTTTAACTGCTACAACCACTACAACATCTTCAACTACCAGAACCCTTACTTCCACTTCAACTGCTACCTCTACAACAACTTTAACATCTAATGTATTCACTACAAGAACAGCAACTGTGACCAATACTGAAAGAACAACAGAAACATATTCCACATTTCTAACTTCTACAAAAACTATCTCCACGGTCTTTATCTCAACATCTACTGCAATTAGCTCCGTCTTAGTTGGAGTTCAAGAGGGTAACAATCTATGGAGTTATTCCACCATAGGTATTGGCATTACACTGGCAGGATTATTCGTAGCGATATCAATTCTCAAACGTAAATCATCTTAGCTAGACATTACTCTGATTATTCACCTGTAAGACTTAGCAATATAGATGAGGCTGGA
>JARPAQ010000070.1 GCA_029460375.1 Nitrososphaerota archaeon
AAGAGCATCCTGATCAGGTGAAACTACTACCGCATCATCCACCTCTTCTGCAGACGCTACAGCCTTCAAGACATCCTGCAACATACGAAGAGAAATCTCCCTCCGCCCCTCCGTATTCAAAATCGTGGATAGCCTCAGCTTGCCGGTATCAAGTTTCTTGACAGGGATAATAGCGTAAAGCGTCAAGTTCGCCTTTACCACAATATGGACAGACTACTTATATTATCTCACTGTTTTTGTCCGGAGTACAATAAGGTTTTATGATTATCTCCTGTTCTAGTTGGTGCTCGCCACCATGCCCATCGAAAAAGAGAATCTGGAAAAGAAAGAGCTGTTGCTCGACCTTAATGATCCTAGGAATCAGAACACTTGGGTTATCGGTACACCGCCGAAGATTCAGGAATCAAGTTACGCATACTCAAAATGGGTACAGATAGCATACACTAACACTACTACAAAGCCATCAAGGGAAGAAGAATTCCATTCTCACGAAGAATCTGAGGAATACTACCTAGTAATCCAAGGTAGCCTCCAAGTTAAAGTAGGCAGCAAAACTTACCACCTACAGCCTACCAGCCTACTATCTATTCCAAAGAAGATACAGCATAAGATTATCAGGTTTGAGACTCCTCTTCAATACTTTACTCTCAGGGTTCCCTCAGCAAAACCCGAAGAGAAGATCGTCGAGGAAGAACCCACACCCTAAGTCTTTCAACCCCGAAACCGATATACTATATAATATCCCCTGTGAATCTGCCTTGAAGATAATTGCCGCACAATGATCCCCCAAAGCTGGATATGAAGAACTGGAAATCATTTATCGACCAGTACGGTGTTTTGACTGACAGCCTTTGGCTTCTTGGTGAAAGGGATGACAGCGGAGCGCATGGTGAGCTTCACCATGGAGGTTTCATACCTCAGCTCCCTAGGCAGGCCTTACTAAGGTTCACAAAGCCGTATGATACAGTTATAGACTGCTTCTCAGGGTATGGTACCACTCTGATAGAGTGCAGACGTTGGGGTCGGCATGGGCTAGGGGTTGAACTCGACAAAGAGATATTTGAGACTGGGCAGAGGCGGATTGAACAGGAGCCCAACAATTATGATGTCAAGACCTTGGTTGTTCAGGGAGACAGCGTGTCTTTCAATTTTAGAGAAAAGTTGCAGGAGGCCGGCTTGGAAAACGCGGCGCTCGCAGTGCTCCATCCACCATATCATGATATTATCAAATATGGGGATGGCGTAGATAATCTGTGTAACGCGCCTTCTCTCGAAATGTTTCTTGAGAAGTATGGTTCGGTGGTTGAGAATGTCGGTGGAGCGTTAAAGCCTGAAGGATATTTGGAGCTCGTAATAGGGGATAAGTATGGAAAGGGGGAGTGGATACCTTTGGGCTTCCACCTTATGAAGGAGACTTTGGAGAAGGGGTTCAGACTCAAGTCGATATGTGTGAAGAACATAGAGAACACTATGGCGAAACGCAACCGAATTAATCTATGGAAGTACAGGGCATTGAAGAGTGGATTCTACTTCTTCAAACACGAGTATATTATGTTCTTCCAGAGAAAAACCTAGAAATTATAATGACTAAAGTCTAAACCAGAATATCCGGTAACTTGCAACCGACTTAGGTTTATCTTAAGATACCGACCAGCATCTCATCCATATCTGTGATCTTTATCAGATTCTTCAAGATGCAGTAATACTCTTCATGGTTCTTTGCGATTGTGGAGAGGTTGCCGGATATGGGGATCCCTGCTTTCTGCGCTGCAGACATCAAGTATTCAGCTAGAGCCCGGTACTCCATCTCCAAATATTCTTCGAAGGCCAGATACTTTCTTAGTGACTGTTGCAGATCGTCACCGGCGTATCTATGATAATCCATCCCTGGGGAGATGTTTGCCCAGCCGTCTGGAAACTCTGTTGGTCGCTCAACTAGACCATGCTTTGAAAGTTCATCGAAGGTTTCTCGTAGGAGTTCAGCGTTTTTGATGCTGGTGTTTCCCATGAGATGTAGCAGGTGTTGTGCGAACTTATCAACGGTGAGGTCGCCTAGTCTGCTATATTCTTTAGCTAGGTGCCGCTCTAGAGAGAAATAGTAGCCCAATATGTCTGTGTTCTTGGGGAGTTCCCTGTCTATACTCTCGACTTTGAACATCAAACATCTCATACTTGACAATAGATATAAGCATCTGTATGTCCGAAACTGCACATACTACCAAGAATAATCAAGACGCAGCATCTTTCAACCGATACATTAAAGGCCCCTCTGCTCTCATCATCTCAGTACTAGGAGCTATAGGGTGGATAAACCACAGTACTATACGTTGGCTACGAACTCGGCTAGACGCTGCTCACCCTTCTTATCTTCCATCAATATATCGGTGGTAAGGGCTTCGACACCCAAACGCCCAATTCCATCCACCATTACCTCATCACTCTCATCTATGATCATCTTGCCGATGAAACCTGAATAAAGCTCCGCCACGCCTATAGGCGAAACCTCAACCCCGATACTGCGCAGAAGTTTACCAGCAGGGCCGCTCACAGGCCTCCCTCCCAAAACGGGGCTGACTGCCACTACACGCTCCCTAACGCTTGCCAACGCATCCCTGATGCCTGAAATATAGGTAATCGGCGCTATACTGGTAACGGGATTAGCTGGGCATATCACTATGTTCCTAGCATCACGTATGGCTTCTACGACACCCGGGGCAGGCTGAGGGTGTTCAGGGCCCTGATATGTCACTCCCAACACTTCGGGTTCTCCTTTCAGTTTGACCCAGAATTCTTGGAGATGCAACTCGCCTTTCGGCGTCTTTATCCGAGTCTCGATGTGTTGATCCGATGCTGGGAGTACTCGGTGACTGATCTTCATCTTTTCACCCAATATCTTAGTAACTTCTGTAAGTGTCAGCCCTGTCTTCAGCAACTTTGTTCTAGCTATATGGAGAGCCAGATCTTTATCACCGAGTCTGAACCAGTCTTCGACTCCGTATCTTGATGCTTGTTCGAGAAAGTGAAAGGTATCATCTTTGACGCCCCATCCTCGGCTGGTGTCGAGCAGCCCAGATAACGCGTACAATATTGTGTCTATATCTGGGCAGATGTATAGGCCATGTAGAGATATGTTGTCTCCAACATTCATTATCACTGTAAGATCTTCCGATACAACGTGAGTCAACCCACGTACAAGTTTCGCCGAACCTGTCCCTCCGGCTAGAACAGTCAGCAACTCTAAGACCACCTAGAAACTACCTGAAGAGGTCTCTCGAAACCTTCCTAACCAGTCTGCGTGCAGAACCCCTACCCGCCTCGTATCTATAGCCTCTTACAACAGCCACAGGCACCCTCTCCAACTTACCCATAACCAGCTCCGCGGCAGAAGCAATCTCGTCGGCGACAGCTATGTTCGTGACCTTCAGCTCAAACCCGAAGTCGTCCTTTAAACCAACATAAGATCTTAGGGGAATAAGACCTGCAACTCCAACCGCGACGTTGGTATGACCTTCACGCCACGGCCTCCCAAATGTATCTGTAACCACGACCGCCACATCTACCCCAGCCTTCCGTTTAAGGTCACGCACGATTCGTCTCGCGGATCTGTCAGGATTCTTAGGGAGAAGGGCGAGCAAACCCGGCTTGACATTTGACTGATCTACTCCCCCGTTTGCGCAGACGAAGCCTTGACGTGTCTCCGCGATCACCAGTCCCTTGACCATCCGCACTACTCGTCTAGCCTCTGAAAGGATTACTTCAACCTTCTTCGGATCCATATTCAGTGACTTTGAGAACCTCAGAGCTATGGGGGACGGTTCAACGTCGTTCAGATTAACCATCCGGCCTTCAGCCTTTGAGATTATCTTCGATGTTACGACAACTATGTCTCCGTTGGCCAGCGTAAAGCCCTGATTAGAGGCGGCTTCAAGTATAAGTGCGGCTACATTGTCTCCTTCTTTCACTTCCGGTATTCCGCGTATACCTGTTATGACAATAGAACTCACGTCTACCATACGCTCCTCAACCATCCTCTATACTCATATCCTTTCCCGAAGATCCGGACACCTTTAAAAACAATCTATTCGCGTGGCTTCTCCGCTACTCTTTGAGGCGTTCCTCACGATCCTCTCTTCGAGAGATACGGTTCAAAACCTAGAGAGAAAGCGTTCTGCTCGATCAAAAAATAGAGTAAATAGCTACTGGAGTTTTATTTCAGTCCCGATTCCGGCGTTAAGTGCCTTTGAATAGGCTAGGTGTGCAGCCGCAGTATCTTGTATCGCAAGACCGCCTGATTTGAAGAGGGTTATCTCTTGATCGTCTTTCCGCCCCTGTTTTCGCCCTGTGATTATCTCACCCAACTCACCGTATATGTGGTCAAGCGTCAACGATCCCTCTGACACGGGTATGAGTATCTCGCCATACTCTTTCTCAGCAGCCTCTCTTAGGTCGACTATAACCTTGGATCTCCTTACCGCCTCTGTATCGAGCTCCCTTGTGCTCGCCATATGAGAGCCTATTCCAGTTATATGGGTACCCGGCTCAAGCCAACTCCCGTGGAAAACCGGTTTTGTTGAAGTTGATGCAGTCACAATGATACCGCAACCTTTTACAGCCCGCTCAGGCTTCTCCACAGATGTAACATTGATCCCGAGCTTCGGGGACATATCTTCAGCATACTTCTCAGATGCCTCAGACATCACATCGTAAACATACACCTCATCAATAGCACGGACTTCGCAGAGTGCTTCTAGCTGAGCGCGAGCTTGGAATCCTGCGCCGAATATACCCGCTGTGTGCGCTTCGCTTCTCGCCAAGTGTTTTGCGGCAACTCCTCCAACTGCGCCTGTGCGTATCGCTGTGAGGTATCCTGCATCCATAATCGCCAGAGGGCGGCCTGTTTCGGGGTCGTTGAGGAGTATGGTGGCTATGGTTGTAGGCAGGTTGATCTTCGGGTTTTCAGTGAAGACTGTGACCACTTTGGTAGCTAGAGCCTTTGTCTTCTTGATGTACGCCGGCATAACTGCTATCCAGCCGTTTCGTTCAGGCTCGGTCATAAGTTGGCGGGGGGGCATCTGGACTCTTCCTTCAGCCAGCTCGCGGAATCCTTCCTCTACAACGGTTATGGCCTCCTTCATCGTCAAGACTTTTTGAACGTCGTTTCTATCAAGGATCAGAACCATTAGTAGGCTTACCTGCAGTTTGGTAGTCTATGATGCTGTTAACGGTATTTAAGTAACTATATTTTAGCGCCTAATCTACTCTCCCAACAATTCGAGGAGCAAAGTTCGGGTTCTAGGGCTGGCCTAGTGGGAACTGAAGCGTTTTCGGGGCTAGATTTGGGCTCAAAATGTTAGTTCAAGACTGTTCTAACTTCCGAACATCCTGTTCTAAACGCTGAGATAATATCCAGCAGGTCAGTAGGGTAGGGTGGAGGCGATAAGATGCAGCAAAGAAAACTTGTTTGGCTCATTCCAATTGTAGTCATCGGTTTGATTATAGCATATGTGTATCCCATAGGAGTAACGGAAAATCGAGAACCACCCATCCAGACTGAGCAACTCTTTGGACAACAGTGGATATTACAGTCACTTGTGATAGACGGTCAAGAAGTCACACTTTCCGCAAACACAAGGATCACCATACAATTTGATGAAGATAGAACGGCAACCGGCTCCGGTGGATGCAACACATTCTTTGGTGATGAATATCAAGTATCCGGTGAATATCAGATCGTGGCTAAAACAGTTCAAGGTGAAGAACAAATCGGTGTAGGCGGCAGTATGTCTTTAGGGCCGATTGCACGTACTGAGATGGCTTGCCTCGAACCAGATCTAATGGAGCAGGAGAACCAGTTCTTCACAGCATTGAACCAAGTTACATCATTCCAAGTTACTACTGAAAGCCTGAAGTTAACTAGCCAAGATGAGCAAACATCTCTAAATTTCGGTGTAGAATAGATCTACCGTTCAAGCTACTCCCGAGGCTCAACCCCATTTCACATAGTATGTTTATTATCTATGCGCCTAAATAGTTGGGCGGTGTGTATGGAAGAACTTAACCCGCCCGACCGGCTTCTGCTAGGAGCGGGTCCAAGTAACGTTCATCCACGCGTCGCTAGGGCTATGGCGTCACCCATGGTGGGGCATCTTGACCCGTATTTTATTGAAGTTATGGATGAGACCAAGAATCTTCTCTCAAAGGCCTTCAAGACCAGAAGCAAGTTTTCAATCCCCGTATCAGGCACAGGAACAGCAGCTATGGAGGCCTCGATATGCAACCTAGTTGAAGAAGGAGACGAAGTGATAGTGGGTGTGAACGGCTTCTTCGCAGAAAGAATGGCTGAAATGATCCGAAGATGGGGTGGGAAGACGATAGAGATAAAGAAAAGATGGGGCGACATAGTTACAAAGGAAGAGATTGAAGACGCCTTCAAGACCAGCGACGCCAATCTGGTAGCGCTCGTGCAGGCAGAAACATCCACAGGCGCTTTACAACCTCTTGAGGATATAGCTAAGATCACACGGGCGTATGATGCTTTACTGCTTGTTGACGCGGTCACCTCGTTCACGGGGGTGGAGCTGGAGATAGATGAGTGGGGTGTTGATATATGTTACAGCAGTCCCCAGAAGTGCCTTAACTGCCCTCCGGGAGCTTCCCCCGTTACTGTGAACGATCGGGCGATGAACCGGGTGAGAAACAGGAAGACGCCTATAAGGAGCCTTTACTTCGACTTCACGCTCATAGAGCGTTACTGGAACGAGAGGAGGATGTATCATCATACAGCGCCCATCGTTAATATCTACGGTCTCAGAGAGGCTTTGAGGTTGGCGCTGGAGGAGGGGCTTGAAGCGAGAATTGCTAAGCACCGTAGGAATTCGGAGGCGCTTGTTGCGGGTGTTGAGGCTGCTGGGTTGAGTATGAATACTGAGAAGGAGTTTACTCTGCCGTCTCTCAATGCTATCAGGGTTCCCGAAGGGGTTGATGATGCGAAGGTGAGGCAGATACTTCTCGACCTATTCAATATGGAGGTTGGTGCAGGTCTGGGTGAGTTGAAGAAGCAGGTTTGGCGTGTGGGCCTTATGGGTATGAACTCCAGTGAAAGAAATGTGCTCTTCGTATTGGAAGCTCTTGAAGTGGCATTACGGCTAGAAGGCCACCCATTGAAAAAAGGGGCAGCAGTCCACGCGGCCATAGACTACTACAACTTACAATAACTACGTTAAACCAGTGTTAGCCAATAATTCATAAGGTAGTCTCTTCGGAAACGATGAACCCTGCTCTGATTGCACCCATGTTGTTTTCCAGCAGCTTATCAACTGCTGTTGGCATCCATCGTGAAATTACTCCTCTATAAAATACAAGTTTTTTATATCCGACCTATTACGCAGCTGAACTTAGGGAAGCAGATCTTTGGGCAAAACCATGAGTGAAAAGATACTGAGCCGAAAGGTGGGCAAGGATGTATCCGCCGGAGAGATCATAGTGACCGATGTAGACTATATGTTTGCACACGATGCGAGCGGCCCCCTCACCTTGGAGCAGCTCAAAACCATGTCGATAGAGAAACCCGCTCATCCCGACAGAACCATAATCATAATAGACCACGCCGTCCCCAGCCCAAACAAGACGATATCGAACAACCAAGCTCAACTGAGAAGATGGGCTAAAGAAACAGGAAGCAGATTCTCCGAAGCAGGTGAAGGCATATGCCACCAAGTCTTGGTGGAAGACTACGCGAGCCCCGGTCAGATAATCCTAGGGACAGACTCACATACAGTCACAGCCGGCGCCTTAGCTGCGTTTGCAACAGGTATGGGCGCGACAGATGTGGCTGTAGCCATAGGTTTAGGGAAGACTTGGCTCAGGGTTCCCGAGACAATAAGGATACAGATAGAAGGAAACCTATCTGATGGGGTGTATTCGAAGGATGTTATACTGACCGTCATAGGGCGGTTGAGCACAGAGGGTGCTACTTACAAGGCTCTTGAGTTCATAGGCGGTACAGTTTCAGGTATGCGTATGGATGAAAGACTAACCCTTTCAAATATGTCTGTGGAAGCAGGTGCAAAAGTAGGTCTTATCCCGGCTGACGAGGTTACCGAGAAGTATCTTGAGAGTAGAGGAAGAGGCGAACTCTTCCAGAAGATAGCCCCTGACGATGACGCACAGTATGAAGACACAGTTGAATTTGAAGCGGAGAAGATAGAGCCATCGGTAGCTCTCCCCGATAACGTTGACAAAGTGAAGCCGGTGAGTGAAGTAGCAGGAGCAGAGGTGCAGGAGGTCTTTATAGGGAGCTGCACCAATGGACGTATACAGGACCTGCGGATAGCGGCCAAGATACTGAAAGGTAGGCGCATAAACCCAAGTTTAAGGCTCATAGTTACTCCGGCCTCCCGCGAAACTCTGATATCAGCGATGCAGGATGGAACTCTTGAAACCTTGATACAGGCAGGTGCTTCTGTAACCCCGCCGGGCTGTGGAGTCTGCTTCGGTGCGCTTGGAGGTGTCCCTGCCGATGGGGAACGTATATTGACGACGACCAACCGGAACTTTAAGGGGAGAACTGGGAATCCGATGGCGGGAACATATCTTGCGTCGCCAGCTACTGCTGCTGTAACAGCGTTAAAGGGTGTAATATCAGATCCGAGGGGATTTGTATGAAGATGAATGGTAGGGTTTGGAAGTTCGGGGACTCTATAAGCACAGATCAGATAAGCCCAGGCCGATACTTCCATTTGAGGACAGATCTTCCTGAGTTGGCGAAGCACACACTGGAGGATGCTAGAGAGGATTATGCACCTAACGTTAAGCAGGGTGATATTGTGGTAACAGGAAGAAACTTCGGTATGGGTTCAAGCCGAGAGCACGCCCCGATCGTGATAAAGATGTCAGGCGCCAGTGTAGTAGTAGCTAAATCTTTCGCTCGAATCTTCTACCGCAACGCAATAAACATCGGGCTGCCAGCGATAATCTGTGATACAGATCGTATAGATGATGGTGACGAGCTTTCGATAGATCTAGAAGCAGGTAGACTCATCGACAAGACGAAGGGTTTTGAATTCACCTTCTCACCTATACCCCCAGTTATGATGAAGATACTCTCCGAAGGCGGACTAGTAGCATACATAAAGAAGCACGGCGGCCTGAAGATTTAAGAAACTCTAAACAAAACAGGCATCTGTATAATGGCCAAGACACGTGCACACATCTATGTCTCGGGAATCGTGCAAGGAGTGTTTTTCAGAGCTAATGCGGCTCGAAAGGCTGAACAATTGGGAGTAACTGGATGGGTGAAGAACCTGCCTGACGGTCGAGTGGAATTGATAGTTGAAGGTGAGGACCATCTAGTCGATCAGATGGTGTCTTGGTGCAGAAGAGGACCACCGGGTGCCGAGGTGGAGGATGTCGAAGTTGAAGTTCTGCCGTATCGGGGAGAGTTCAGCGATTTCAGCATCACATATTGAAAAGGGCGCAAGATTCAAGGGTTCTCCTAGCGATTTAAAAGAAGTTCACTTACGTATTCTATAATCTTAGCGTCAACTAAAGCTTTATTATAGTCTGAATTAGAGCCGAGTTTGAGGAATCTTTTGATAAAGACGATACCTGATTTTAACCAATCAGGAAGTGAAAGCGGGAAGTGCGAATAACCTCAAACATAAAAGAATGGTTAATTCCGCAGGATAAAGTCTTCTTCACTCTTCTAGAAGAACAGTCGAAGCTGGTTCTCGATGGAGCCAAGATGCTTAGAGATTTATTACATAACTACAAACATGTGGCTGTGAAGCGAAACCAGATTAAGGATATCGAGCATAAAGGGGACGAAGTGGTTCACAAGATTCAGGACCGACTGGCACGCTCCTTTATTACACCTATAGATAGGGAAGATATCGATAGACTATCAGGTCTTTATGATGATGTTCTCGACTACACTTACACTATAATCAACAAGCTCTACTTCTACGGGATCGATGAGATAACGCCCCCTATGACCCTGTTCGGAGAAGTCATCTTGAAGTCTGTCACCGAGTTGAACATAGCCTTCCGCTACATGCGGAGCCTCAACAGAGAAGAGATAGATCGCCGAAACGTAGAGGTTCATTTTCTAGAGA
>JARPAQ010000004.1 GCA_029460375.1 Nitrososphaerota archaeon
GGAAAAACCTTTTATTCACCAAAATGTTATCGCAGTGATAGAGGCTGAAGCAGGGAAGATGCCTGCGAAAAATATAATATGCTTATTCCTGTCACAACAGGAACGACTATCAATAATTAAACTCAGGTGAATATATGGGTTGATTGAAGGCCCGAACGAGAAAGGCCAATGCTGGCCACAATGCGTATTCTTCAAGTGCGGAAACCGCTACCTAAAGGCTCAAGGCGAAGTCATACAATGTCTATGGATAAATGATGACTGTATCGGCTCCTCCTGCTCTTACGCCCTATGCGTAAGAGGAAAGATGCTTATGGGCAATCGGTGCGGTTTAACTATACGGCGTGTAACAGTCGAGACCAAACGACCGGCTAATCTGGAACTTGATGGAAAGCTGAAGAGCAGACTCTCCAAACGAATAAAAGACATAGATGACCTCATATGATAGATATATAGTCTTTAAAAGTCACTAATAAACTCAAACCAATAAGAAATGCGAGTCCTGTGAATTCCCAATGCGCTTAACACCAGATCTTGAAGACTTGATTGATAATCAAGTAACCAAGTATTCAACTCAGCTCAGCATAGCCAAGCCTAAGTATGTCTTACGAGTAAAAGATGTGCTCACCCTACCTAAAGAGATAACTCGCGGTAGACGGACATCCGCATACCGCTATTACGGTGTAGCCTACATCAAACACAACATAGTCTTCTTCAACGTGAAACGCTCTAATTCACTTAGAAAGCTGCAGGAAACGATAGCGCATGAACTAGTGCACCTACGGTTCCCATACCTCAACCACGGCTCCGCCCTCCGAGCCAAAGTCAAAGCAGTTATTCACGGAAGATGCTATAGACCTTATAAAAAACGTGTTAAGAAGAGATCTCTCTCTGAAAATTAACCGTAAGGGTGGACGCGTGTCGGTCGTCTAGGGCGATGCTACGCCGAATCTGTGCCGACGTATTAACACCGTAACCCTCTTTCTGTTCTAAGCGAGATTTCGCTAAGCGGCCTACCCGAGCCTCCAGCAGAATTCATAGGCTTCTGTTTGGCCTTGCTCCACGCGGGTCAGCCGTTTCACCCCTACCCAGTAACCTCCGGGATACCCCTTCACCGTATATCTTGGTTCGGGTTCGTTTCTGTTCTGTTGCCGGCAGTCTCCCACCGCGCCTCGTGGCGCCGCGTTTCTGCTTGGAGAGAGGAGTTTCCTCAGGATATCCTCCCGGACTCGCTCACCGACTCACGTCCACATCTACCTAGGTGTCTCCTAACTAAAATGTGTTGATGAACCTTCTGTCTGTTTATTTCATCATGCACTACTTCTTATCTCTGATAGTATCGAGATATTACACTTGAAGAACTGTGAAGACGGTAAGTTTGGATGTAGAGTCAGTAAGATTTTACAAGATGGTGACTCGTTTAATTGATGTTTTCATTTTATCCATACTAAACGGCAAACCGCAAACAGGTTACAGTATAAAAAAAGTCCTAAATCTCACGATGAACGTTCAAGTAAGCTACGGTATACTATACCCTAGCCTCCACAATCTTGAGAAAACCGGGTACATAAAAGGAAGATGGGTAGCCCAATCCAAAGTAAAGACTTTACAGAAGAAGCTATACAGACTTACCCCGAAAGGAAGAGATACGTTGAGCACATACCTACGATACCTACAAAAGATAACTTCAACGCTACAGCAGATTTCAACACAAGACGTAAAAATACATTATACAAGAAAACTAAGATAAGTAATACGGTTGCCCGCTCTCTATCTTCCCGTCTGTTTCCAGATGCCTCTCCAACCTAAGTATATGCTCAGGTATCTTAGCCTCTATCTCCTTGAAATCTCTGATCGAAGATAGAAATAGCCCTAGCGATTCTCTATTCTTCTTTCGCATCAGAATCTTTCGGAGATTGAAAAGCCTTACAAAACGGAAGCTGAGCAGAAGCGCCTTCCAATCTATAATATCTGAGCAATAGGAAGATGCCTCTTCAATACATCTCACCCCTTTTAAGAAGAGCATATCAGCTAGACTAATAGTATCAGTAGTTATCCCGCTCCTATCTAGCCTTCCAACTATACTCTGAGGGTCAGATTGCTTGATATCCTCAAGATTGATAACGCCCCCATCTAAGCCAAGAAGTAACGCACTGTTTATCGCACCTTCTTTAATATCTGTAGATAGATCCTGAGCATCATCATATACTAAGCTAGACTTGAACACCCAGCTATACCCTTTCTTCAACATGTCCAGAGCTCTCTCAAGCTCATTATCAAGACTACCGAGTCCGTCTTCCAGAAAACACAGGTCTACATCCAGCCAGACGTCTCCTATGCTCTTCTCCGCTATCGAGGTTAGGTACTCCTCTATGGTTCTAGCATCGCCACCCCCTAATGACTTGTGGCGAATAGAGTCAATTTGACCTTCAATGAGTTTCTTTACATCCCTGACATAACTTCGTAACATACGTGGAGCGTTACATCTGACAAGAATTTTAGGAACCCAGTTCCCGATAACATAGGACGAGTTTACTGCGAGAGATGTCTTTGTAGGGCTTTTAAATGATCTCGGGAGTTCGTAAGTTGGATCTATCATTGCGTTCTCATATTCACGTAAGGAAGCCAAGGCCTCATCAACTGTCTGGATAGAGTCATTCAGGTTGTCAAGAAGCTTTGTGCTGGTACCTATGGATGTTTTGCCCAGTATGGACTCCATCAGAATATTCTTATCATTGGCCTTATAGAGTATCGGAAGACTGCTTAGTGTTGCCATATAGTCTGCGTATACCCAATGCTTCTTCTTTAGGTGTCCTTCATCGATGAGCGCTTGGTAAGAAAGACAGTCGGGTACTTCGAGGTTGTATTTCAACTGTTCTTCATATAGGTGCAACCCTTTTCTTATGAGTCTCAAAGAATCTAGTTTACCCAAGGAAGGGCACGAGTGGCCTAGGAGTACCCAAATTATTCCTCCTAAACTGTATAGTAAATTCAGGCCTTCCTTTTCGCCTTTTGTACCTAATTCTCTTTTGGATAATACCTTCTGGCCTAATGTCGTATATATTCTGGGGGTGACCATTCCAAACCAGCACGGTATCGGTTCCGGATACCGTCACTTAGGTAGTGGTTATTAATATACATTAAGGTAAAACACAGTCATATATTACATAAAAAGGCAGGAGACACATCCATCATGTGCAAAAGGTTAATGTACAAAGAGAAAAGTAGAAGTGTAAGCAAAAATAAACAAGTTAGATAGATCTGTAATACACATGAGTTATAAAGCGGCGCTCTTCATTTGCCTTATAGAAGCTTCATAAGTACGGTAGAGACCCCAATGGAAGAATATGGAAGGGAACTGGATCTAAATCACCTAGGGAAGGTGTTTCTTACAGGGCATCCTATCTTTGATCAGGTAGTAGATATCAACTACGGCACATCAATTCTTATGCTAGATGAAACGTTTTCTGAAGCACATAAACTACTAAATATACTGTTCAAGAATTATGGTATGCCACGCATAGATAGATATTGCGAGGTGGTCCCTTATTCGTCACTATCAATGAGTGAGCATGTTCTAGCTGTTGGAGATCAGCCTCTGAGTGATATAAGTATAGCTGTGAACGATCTTAGAAGAAGTTTCAAGAATACGCCGTTCATACACACAGCTCTGCCAGATATGATAATTAAGAATGATCCTGATGATATTCTTCGATTACTGATGGCGTGGCAGAAAAGTATACGCGAATCAGGCACCGTTGAGTTTTATATTCTTCCCAAAGGTACCTTTCAAGAGTTAGAGCGTAAGATCCTCTCGGTAGTGGACGGATGTATTGAAATAAGGGTTGATCATACGGAGGGTCGATTCAGATCCTATCTTAAACCCATAAGGTGCTGTAAACCAGATTTCCACCTTAAAGAGTTCCAGTATACAATAGATAAAGGACATCTTCTTGTTCGATGGGAGGAACGGTTTACCGATGAATTTGCATCATTTGATCATGAGGAGATCACACGCCGGATAGAAGATTATAAGAAGAATCTTAGGTTCCTTAAGGTTGTACCTGGCGGAAAGACTGATCCGCAGGTGTCGGTCTACGACTACTGGATGCTCTCACAACTTCAAGGTAAATGTCTGTCCGAGATAAACGAGATATTTCCTGAAGAATTTGACCAGATACTTCAGAAGATAGCTTCTTGGCAGATTGCTGATGTGTTAAGAGTTGTGCGTGCAACCGAACCTTGGAGGTCTACACACGCAAATAAGCCAAAAGTCAGCATTCCTGTTCGATTGGCGCTTGGTCTTCCTCTTTGGTTTAGCAATTGGGTTCTCAGGCTCAAGACAGGGAAACCTCGTGCTATTCCGTTGGATGCTTATATGTATAATAGGAATGCGACTCTGGCTTTCATAGATATGTTGCTCGCCAAGCTCGACTTGAAAGAGACTGATTATATGGAGAGACTGCTGGAGATGCAGAAGAGGTTCACCGAAATAGGAGCAAGAGAGACAGCGATTAAACATACCAAGCTTTTAGGAGAAAATCTCTATAATAAATTGGATCTTAAATACTTGCCTAAAATCCTGAGACTTACGTTCAACAACACTTACAACATAATCCCTCGGATAAGTAAGGTATCAGAAAATGAGTATCTGCTGGAGTTTCGTGAGTGTATGGAATGCAGCGGAGTTACTTATGCGAAGCCTGTCTGTTCCGCGATAGAAGGTATAGTGGAAGGGATATGTGGAGTCATATTCAAGACAGGAGGAAAATGCATGGAGACCGAGTGTAAAGCACTTGGCGATGAGGCATGCGTGTTTAAGTTAGAGTTTGATTAAGAGTATATATTCAAATAAGATACACCGCACACGGAATCGGATGCAGATCTCCCGCCTACAGATGATAAGCCGCCTATTTTTTGGCACACTCAAAATACAGAGGACATCGGCAACCGTTGTACCGGCCGTTTCAGGCTTTTACATCGCTGGGGCGACTGAGCCTGCGTCCTTGATTCTGCTGGCTTTGATCGTTTTTGTGCTGCATGCTTCAGCCAACGCCTTGAACGATATAGCGGATTATCGGTCTGATAGTATAAACTCGCCTGATAGGCTTCTAGTTATGGAGGTTCTGTCCACACGGCAAGTTGGCGTTTTATCAACAGGGTTAATGATGGTTGGACTGCTCTTTGCTCTGATGCTTGACTGGCTACTCTTTGCGGTGGTTGCGACTTTGGGCCTGGTTCTGTGGATGGCTTATAACTTCGGAGCAAGGTTGAAGGATAGACCGATCGGATCTGTCATCTACCTAAGTATGTCGACTTCAACCATACC
>JARPAQ010000071.1 GCA_029460375.1 Nitrososphaerota archaeon
AGGGCGATAGCTATATTCGCCGCAGCATCTGGAACTTGGAACGTAATCCTAGGCGTTCTGAGGCTAAATGCACCCGAGTCTAGGCGTCGAGTAATAGGCTCATTATCAGGAGCAATCTTCAACTTCGGAGCGGCGCTAACCTTCATCGGGCTGATGAATCAGACTATACTGTTCAGAACCATCATACCGATTCTGATAATTCTAGGAGGCTTGTCGCTAATAATCAGGGCATCAGTGAACTTGGCGCTAAACAAGAGACGCCAAGCCTGATGTTAAGTACAGATAGATAAGATAGAAGCCGACCAGTATGAGGACTACACCGCTCAACTTGTAGAGCCTAGGAGTCAGGTTTCGGATCCTCGATATCAACGGCTTCTTGGCTGAAGCTACAAGTACACTAGTGATGATCAACGGGAAGCCGACTCCCAGCGCATATGCAAGAAAGGTCAATAGCCCACCGAAGGGTCCTGATCCCATGACCGCAATGAGGAGTATAGAGAGGAATATCGGTGCGGTACAACCAGCTGCAGCTAAGCCATAAGCAATTCCGAATATGAAGAAACCGGTTAATCCTTTTCGATTTGAAGGCCCTATATTAATAAGGTAAGGAAGATTCACTTCAGCCAATATCAATACACCGAGTATAATCAAAATGACTGCTGCGAAGACTGTGAACAGAGTTATGTACGGTTTTATCAACCCCCCTATCAGCGAGGCGCCAAGCCCTATGAATGAAAAAATAGCAATAAGACCAGCGGTAGATGCGGCTCCTCCTTTCAGAGCCCTTGGAACCGATATCTCAGAACCAAGATAATAAGATATGTAGCCGGGTAGTAAAGCGTATCCACAGGGTGAAAAGAGCACAAATATTCCCGCGGTAAACGGATAGACCAGCGATACCAAGTCAGCCATATCGAAACAGCTCTCACTACCGCAAATATAGAGAAGATTTCAGTTTATAGGCATATAGACGCAGATTATCTCCGCAATCAAAGAAGCTCATCCACTGCTCTTGAAAGTGTATCGAGGTCAGTAAGCCCTTTGAATATATTCGCTACTTCGCCGTCAGGAGTTATGATAAGTATGGTTGAAATCTCCATTATTTGGAAATAATTGGTCATCATCAGGGTTGTATCTCTTGTAATCATCCAAGTTAATCCTTTCTTGGCGATATGGTTCCTAAGGACATCGGGTGTGTCATAGACGGGATCGATAGACACGGCGAGTAAGACCACATTCTCAGACTGATATTTGGACTGCAACTCCTTTAGAATAGGTTCCTGCTGAGCACAGACTAGGCACCATGTGGCCATAAACTCCAGAACTACAACTTTGCCTTCGTAGTCCTTTACGTATATGTTGTTACCATCTATATCGGCTAACGGTATAGATCTGAAGTCGCCGCTCGATCTGGGGGTTGAAGCAGCTTGAGGGGAGCTGGAAGGATATATGGTGATTACTGTGAATAATGCTCCAAGAACTAATAGAAAGATGATTGTTCTAAATTTCTGCGAATATCCCTTCCGACCTACGTCGATGCTACTCATTTTAGCTACTCTGCCCTACTCTTTTCAGGATATATCTAAATGGTATAGGAATTAAATATTCCTATTACAGATTGTAAAGAACCGTTCAGGAGGCTGTTATTGAATGTATATAGATAATATAATGAATGTACAATTATTTACATTACTTGCAAACAACATATATCCAACAATGGTCAATATAATAATGTTGGAGTAGGTTAGAGGTTGGATTTATCAGGGTTCATAACCGCCAGAAAAACCTTGATACTGGCCATAGTCATAGTTCTTCTCGGCCTATCTCTGCCTGCATACCTGACCTATGATTATTACGAAAACGACCCGGGGTTCTGCACATCATGCCACCTGATGAATGGACCGTATGAACTATGGCGTTCCAGCGGTATGCATACTGTCACATGCCACGCATGTCATGAGATGGATATACCTGCCGCATTAAATCTAGTCTACACCGCTCTTGTATACGATCCGCAAGAGATAGCTACGCACGCTGAAGTTCAAGAAGAGACCTGTCTAGACTGCCATGCAAGTGGAAATATTATCTACCCCCAGATAGTTAACGAAGTTGGACACGAAACTCACTACTTCCACCAAGAAGAAGCCAGCTGCTTTGATTGTCACAGCAAGAGCCTCCACAGATTCGTATCATCCGACGATGTATGCCAAGAATGTCATGACGAAACTCAAAAGACTGCCGGGATGGTGAAGCTGGACTGCAAAGATTGTCACACGTACACATCTAAAGGAAAAATGAGTTTTGTACCCCAAAGAATCGAATGTCTAGACTGCCACGCTAGAGGCGAAACCATTTTAGCTATTCCTGAAGGAGCACACCAAGACTCGGTCTGCTCTACATGTCACGAGCTGCATATAGACAGTGAACCAATAGAATGTGTATCGTGCCACGCTAAGGATGAATTGAAAGGCTTACATCAGTTCCCTATTCATAATGATTGCTTGAGATGCCATGCATCTCATGAGAAGAGTGATGTTAGAACCGTCTGCACCTTCTGCCATGTAGACAAGATAACGCATAACGAAGGGGTTGACTGCAACTTGTGCCACAATTTCAAAGAATAGGAACATCTAATTGATAGCTACGTAGAAGTTTTTAAGGAGTTATTCTTCAGAATACATAGCAAACCGGGAGATAGATAGCGTGGGTTCGACATTCTTCGATGCTTTAAAGAAGATATCAGCATCTCAGTTAAGCGAAATAGTAGTACATCCAGAGCGATGCACAGACTTATGCTATAAGGCGAAGAAGCTCTGCAGCGCCTGCCAACAAAACTGTGTTACAGAAGCTATAAAGATCGATGGCGATGTTGAAATTGATTGGAGTAAATGCATACACTGCGGCGTCTGCGCGGCGATCTGCCCGACGGAAGTCTTCGAGATCCAGGCACCTTCAGATAATATGATTCTTAACAGTATTGGTGAAGCGCTGGAGAATGAACTTGTTGTAATAGAGTGTAATTTTGTGAACGGAAGGTTTCAAGGAAAAGAGAAGCATGCTGGGTCGAAGGGGAGAAAGATGACTGTGCCTTGTGTCGGACGTTTTTCTGAAACATTTCTTCTGCAAAGTATTCTGGCAAGTGGTGATAAAGTAGAATTTGTAAAGTGCACTAGTGACTGCATCTTTTCACAAGGCTTGTCAGTCGTTGAAGAGATGGGGCGTAGAACAGAACATCTCTTAAAAATATTCAGGACATCCGCTTGGAAAGACAAACAGAAGGCAGAGAATGTTGACAGCATATCTGAAAGAAGGAGACTACTCAGAGAAACGGGTGTAAAAGCTATGGAGATTCTTTTCTCACAAAGCGCACAGGGTGAAGGTTACTCCCCCATAAGAGGCAAAACGCCGCCACATAGAGCTGAACTTATCGAATTAGCGAAGATGCACACCTCCCCAAGTATCCTGATCGAAAGAGAGAGGATGCCGTTCGGCAATATCAAGATAGATACTGGTAAGTGTCGTCTTCACGGCATCTGTGCGTCGGTCTGCCCCACGGATGCTTTGCAGTTCTTAGATAATAATCAGGGGAAGGAGTTGAGTTTCATGCTGGGTATGTGTGTGGGGTGTGAAGCCTGTGTGCGTGTCTGTCCAGAAAAGGCCTTAAAGATGGATGAAAAGTTAGATTTGGGTCTGTTATCTTCTCCTCGTAAGGCGATAATGGAGAAGAAGTATAGGTTATGCACTAGCTGTGGAAAACAGTTTTCCGTGAAGACTGGATCAGACTCTTCCATCTGTCCATCTTGTAAAAGACGTTGGTCCGCTATCGAAGGGTATGCTGAAGAATCCTCTAAATCTTAAAGGGATACTATAGTTGTGATACTTTCTTCAGATAGCGGCTTCGTCCAGCCCAGTAGAAGAGCCCTACACCTATGAGTATAA
>JARPAQ010000072.1 GCA_029460375.1 Nitrososphaerota archaeon
ATAGTGTCAGTTCCGTGCGCTATTACAATACCGTCGAATGCAGCGGCTATCTCTTTAGCGGTCTTATCCGCTATCTTGGCCCAGTGTCCAGCGTTTATGTGTTCGCTGTAAACATTGAAGAGAGGTTCGGTGTGTATCTGTGCGTATTCAGCGATCTCAGGAACCACGGCGTAGAGCTCTTCGGCTGAGAATTGAGGATGGACACCGCCGGTTCGGTAGTCGACTCTGCTGGCTATGGTTCCTCCGGTCCCTATGATGGCTACTTTCGGTAGGGCTGGATCCAGTTTGGGGGGTTGGGGGGGTTGGAATGAGGGAGGTGTGCTTCTTTTGACTCGTTTTATGGTTATGATATCTTTGACTCTTACTCCGACGTTGTAGCCGTTCTTCAGTTTTATCACGATATGCTGGTCGTCTGCATATTCGTACCGCGGCATAAGAGAACCCTGAAGGGTCGCTCTCTTTGTCTTCATATCTATAAGGTCGCCTATAGAGACGTCTGACTCCCTAAGCAGATCAAAAGATGCGTCTCTATATCCTTGGAGCTCTGCCAACGCTACCGTAGAGGAGACCTGCACCTCATAAATTAAACCTTTAAGGGTTGAATCTAGACCTTAAAGCCTATTAGTGTCGGCAGAAAGAAAGAGAGCAACATTTTTCTTTTTCGAATAATCGCTCTGCATTATCAGCATATCCGTCACCCTCAGTCTAGTCCTCTTTACCAGAAATATAACCATGTGTTGAATCGATCATCATCGATAGGGATTAATAGTTGAGTAGAACACCCCGCGAGTAGAGAACAGATTGGTAGAAGTGGTGGTGATGATCGCGATTGCCGCTGCTCTGTTCTTCTCGTTCTGGAATGGTTTTACCGACGCAGCTAACTCGATTGCTACGGTTGTGGCAACAAGGGTCTTGACGCCCATAAAGGCTGTCGCATTGGCAGCGGTGGGGAACTTCATAGGTATGTTCTTCTTTCCAGTCGCCGTAGCCGTGACTATCGGAACGGGTATCATTAACAGTGAGATCGTGACAGCTGAGTTGATCATCGCGGCGTTGGTCGGAGGCTTGGTGTGGGACGTCATCACCTGGTGGTTAGCCCTCCCCGTCTCCGAGTCGCACGTTCTTGTAGGAAGCTTAATGGGCGCCGGGATCGCGGCGGGAGGGCTTAAAGTGGTCATGATACAGTCGATCGTGGACAAAGTTGTGATACCCATGGTGACATCGCCTATAATCGCTTTCATAGTAGGCTTCGGATTCACCATTTTCATCATCAGGATATCTCTACTTATGCGATTACATCCATCACGGGCCAACCGACATTTCGGCAGGCTTCAAATCTTTTCATCATTATTCTTCTCCGTGACTCACGGGACGAATGATGCGCAGAAGGTAATGGGGATCATCACGGTGCTACTGGTGACTTATGGTCTTCTCCCCGCCTTCGACGTTCCATTATGGGTTATACTGGCCTCTCACGCCACCATCTCATTCGGGACATTCCTCGGAGGATGGAGGATCGTTCGAACCATGGCCTTCAAGATAACCAAGCTCAGACCCTACCAAGGGTTCGCCGCTGAGACCAGTGGCGCATTGATACTCGCCACTACAGCTACCCTCGGATTCCCTGTCAGCACAACACACGCTATCGCTGGGTCAATCATGGGTGTCGGTGCTACACGTAGGCTTTCAGCGGTGCGGTGGGGAATGGCAAGGAGAATAGTCATTGCGTGGATGCTTACCATACCTATATCCGCTATATTCTCCTACGGCGTCTACCAACTTTTCATACTGACGACCTTGGTAGCTCCAGCTTGATAGAACTCGTCTTTCAAGGTGCCGAGTCGTCGCGGCAAATTGGGCGGAGATGACATAAGGCGTAACGGAACAACAGTATGCGGGTATACCTTAATGACAAATGAAAGAGAGATGCAGGCACCATCTGAAGCAGACATACATTGTCTAAAGCGGAAGTAGGTCTAGAGACCATATCATCAGCAACCCCAAGACAAATGTAACGTACTGAAGAAAAGATCTGTTGAAGACCTTCTCCTTCTTGATTTCAGGCAACAGTTCAGAAGCCCCAAGGTATATGAAACCTCCTGCAGACAGAGATACTAGAAGGCCAGTGAAACCCTCAATTTCTATCAGGACGAAAGCTAGAATTAATCCACCAAAAGCCGTCAGGGCGGAAAGGAAGTTGAAGAACAAAGCCCGCCTCCTCGAAAACCCGCCGAAAATAAGTATCCCAAAGTCACCTATCTCCTGCGGCAGCTCGTGAAATATGACCGCTATCGTAGCGGCGACACCTAAAGGTACACTCAACAGAAACGTCGTGGTGATCACCATACCGTCTATCAGGTTATGAATCCCATCGCCTATCAGATTAAGATACACATACCGCTTAACCGAGCCAGCCGCCTTGTCATGCGGGTGGCCGTGACCGTGATACCAATAGATAGACCGCTCAAGAAAAAAGAACGAGACGAAGCCTAACGCCAGATACGGAAAGACAATAGACGCTTCCACAAGCTCTAATGCCTCCGGAAGAAGATCAAAGTAAGCAGTCCCCAATATAGCGCCCGCCGAAAAACTCACCAGAAAGAAAAGCACCCTGTCAAGCAGACGCTCCCTCAGAGACAAGGCGACAACACCCGCCAAGGAAAGTACGCTGACCAAGCCTACAGCTAGAACGGCGTGTAGCAACGACATAATTCTTCACAATGGCCGACGCAGACATACTGTTTATACATATCTCTCAAGGAGAGAGGAGGCTCCCCTAGACAGTTAGGAGACCTCTCCAACCTTGATTATCTATTTATCAGCGGTAATACGGTACAGCCGCCTTCTCCAACGGCTTCCCTTCCCTCGAAGACTTCACCTTTCGAACAGCTTCATCGAGTTGCTTCATAGATACAACCGCTTCGCTGACATGCTTCTTCGCTTCTTCTGGATCTGGGTATCTAGTGATGAAGTCTTGAAGCACGATGCTGACCGCGGTGTTTACAATAGCTGCCAGATCTGCACCGCTGAATCCGTCTGTCTGATCCGCTATCCTGCCGAGATCTACATCCTTGGTGAATGGTTTACCTTCACCATGTATCTTCAGTATCTTTTCTCTAGAATCTCTATCAGGCATAGGTATGTAGAGGAGCTTGTCAATCCTACCTGGTCTGAGCAGAGCAGGATCCACCATATCTATTCTGTTGGTAGCTGCCAAGACGACAACACCGGTAAGAGACCGGATACCGTCAAGCTCGGTAAGTAGCTGGCTCACCACCCTCTCAGTGACCATACTGTCGCCACTTAAACCTCTGACAGGAGCAATGGCATCTATCTCGTCGAAGAAGATTACACACGGAGCAGCTTGGCGCGCCCGCCTGAAGACCTCTCTTATACCACGCTCAGATTCGCCGACCCACTTCGATAGAAGTTCGGGCCCACGTACGCTTATGAAGTTGGCTTCACTCTCAGTAGCGACTGATTTGGCGAGGAGGGTCTTTCCGGTGCCCGAGGGGCCGTGTATCATAATACCTTTAGGCATACTGTAACCTATCCGTTCATAGATTTCCGTGTACTTCAGAGGCCATTCAACAGCTTCTTGCAGTTCCCTCTTAATCGATTCTAGCCCACCTATATCGCTCCACTTCACATCAGGTGATTCAAGGTAGACTTCTCTCATCGCTGAAGGGGTAATATCTTTCAGCGCATACTCAAAGTCCGCCATAGTGACTTTAAGTTTGTCCAGAAACTCAGGTTGCAGCTTTTCCTCTTCGAGCTTCAGCTCAGGAAGTATCCTGCGCAGAGTCTTCATAGCAGCTTCCTTCGCCAGACCCTCTAGATCTGCACCGACAAAACCGTGAGTGGTAGACGCCAGCTTCTCAATGTCAACGTCTTCAACCAGAGGCATATGCCTTGTGTGTATCTGAAGTATCTCAAGCCTTCCACGCTTATTAGGGACGTTTATCTCTATCTCTCTGTCGAAGCGACCTGGCCTCCTAAGAGCAGGATCTATCGCATTCGGCCTGTTCGTCGCCGCTATAACTATGACCTTACCACGAGCCTCCAGCCCATCCATAAGCGAGAGCAGTTGGCTTACAACCCTTCGCTCAACCTCGCCGGTAACCTCTTCACGCTTAGGTGCGATAGAGTCTATCTCATCTATGAAGACTATAGACGGAGACTTCTCCTTCGCCTCCTTGAATATCTCCCTCAACCTAGCTTCAGACTCCCCGTAGAACTTGCTCATAATCTCGGGCCCACTTATGCTGATAAAGTGCGCATTACTCTCGGTCGCCACAGCTTTGGCCAGCAGAGTCTTACCGGTTCCAGGAGGACCGTATAGAAGTACACCTTTAGGAGCTTCTACTCCAAGCTTCTCAAAGATTTCAGGGTGTCTAAGAGGGAGCTCAATCATCTCCCGAACCTTCTGGATCTCTTCTGTAAGCCCGCCGATATCCTCATAAGTGACTTGAGGCACGCCTCTCAGAACTTCACCTTTCTCAGATATGGTGAATACAGTCCTCTGTGTTATGAGGACAGCGTCGGCCATGGGGCTCACACCGACAACTTGGAAGGTTAGTCTTCCTCCGAAGTACGGTATCATGATATTGTCACCTTTCGTCACAGGTGCACTTTCTAGAGCGTCCGCAAGGTATCGCTCATCTATAGGAGGTATCGCTTCAAGGGGTGCGACAACAACCTTTTCGGCAGACGGAGCCCTTATTTTTCTGATTGTCACGGTATCGCCTATAGCCACTCCCGAGTTGTTCCGGATCAGACCGTCAATTCTTATTACACCTCGCCCTTCATCAGAAGGGTATAGGGGAAGGCATTTCGCTACCGTCCTCCGTTTTCCTCTTACCTCTATAACGTCACCTGTAGAAGCGTCCAAGGCATCCATAGCGTCGTAGTCAATTCTTGCGACACCTCTACCCACGTCTCGGGTATACGCTTCCAATACTTTCAACATAGACGAACGTTGACTCATTCTTCGGTCTCCTAACCGATTTATGTTGCATTATAACTCCTTATTAGTCTTTCTTTGATCTGAGAAGATGAGCCGTCGGGACTCAGAGTCTATACTACAATCATAGTCAACGTTGAACGTACATTCTTTAGACTTCTTATCTTTCTAGACGCCGTATCTTTAAGTCGATCCATAGAATCGGACGATATCTTTACAACTATGTCATAAACACCGTATACCTCATATATCTCTTTCACATACTCTATATTCTTGAGCTCATTCATCAGGTCTCTTTCAGTTCCTAATTCAGCATTTATCAGCATTATTGCGGTAGGCATAGCATATAGATATACCTAAGAGTATTTAACAATTTATCAGAGAAGGTATCGATGTGAGCCGGTGAACAGAATAGAATGAAGGGACGATCAGTGCTAGTTATCGTATTATTGATTGCAATCGCAGTGGCAGCATCCTTGCTACTTTTGACCTATCTTCCAACCGAGCAGGAGCAACCATCTTACTCACCTTCAGGCGGATATGCCAATGAGTATCTTCTGGTTGATCCGGACTGGGTGGAGATGCATAGTGAAGATGTTGATGTCAGGATAGTTGATGTTAGAGACGAGTCTAATTATGATGGTGGACATATACCTAGGGCGGCTAACATCCATTTTAGGCAATTTCAGATGCCTCATCTCGGAACTCTGAGGGTTGCTGTTTCTGTTGAGGAGTTTGAGGATATGGTTGGTGAAGCAGGTATAACCCCTGAGACGACTGTAGTGTTGTACGACTTGTCAAATAATCTGGATGCATCGCAGGTCTTCTGGGTCTTTGAGTATTATGGCCATAAGGATGTTCGTCTTCTGAATGGGGGTTTTCAGCGGTGGGAGTCTGAGGGACGAACTGTCGATCAGGAGGATGCAGAGATTGAAAAGGTGGAGTATTCTGCGGCTTCTGCACGTGAAGATAAGATCGCAAACGCCGATTGGATAATGGAGAATTTAGATGCCGAGGATGTAAAGATTCTTGATGTTAGATCCGGGCTAGAGTATACAGGAGTAGTGCAGAACACAAAGAGGGGTGGGCATATCCCGGGGGCGGTGAATGTAGAGTGGGTTGAGGCAGTTAACCCGGATGGTACTTTCAAAGGTGCCGATGTTCTGTTGAAGATGTATCGTGATGCTGGCGTAATTCAGGATAAGGAGGTTGTAGTATACTGTCAGTCGGGGCACAGAGCTTCTCACGGATACTTTACCCTCCGGCTGCTCG
>JARPAQ010000073.1 GCA_029460375.1 Nitrososphaerota archaeon
GAAATTGGCGAATACCCAAATACCGATGTCAAATATATGCCCCGACCCTGTATGCATTGTGATAATGCACCCTGCGTAAAGGTGTGCCCCGTCGGAGCAAGGTACAAGAGTGAAACTGCTGCAGTCTTGACAGATTTCGAACGCTGTGTAGGGTGCAGGTACTGTCAAGTCGCCTGCCCGTATGGTGTAAACTACTTCAACTGGAAGGAGCCTGCTGATAATCAATACTTCAATTATCAAGATGGTGAAGGTGAAGGCGTTTATGGATCAAGCAGTACAAAAGATCTGGCGGATGGCTCGATATCTCCGTACCGAAATCCAATATTAGATGAGCCGCATGGAGCAGAAAGCAGGGTAAACGCTGGAGGAAGCCATAAGGTAGGTATTATAGAAAAGTGTACATTCTGTGTTCACCGCACCGATCAGGGATTAGATCCAGCCTGTGTAACCAACTGCCCGGTATCCGTATACACCTTCGGAGATCTAGATGATCCCAACAGCGAAATCTCACAGCTTTTGGCGAGAAAGCCTTCGTTCAAACTCCTGGATCATGTTCATACTCATCCGCGGGTCTTCTACATCGGCACTCCATTACCTGCCGAGCATAACATAAGTTTGGAGGGTATCCAGTATGAATAGGGTGATGAGTTTGATAGAAAACTTGGAGAATTATGGGTTGTGGATAAGATTGGAGGTGGAAGTATGACAACAGAAAGGTTAGAATCATATCTCAAGCCGCTTGGTCGAACAGGCGGAAGGTTCTACGGATTAATGGCCGCACTTCTAGCGGTCATCGCACTTGGAGCATACGCTCTCAACATCCAGTTCACCGAGGGACACTATGTTTCAGGTATGGGCGACATAGGTTCCGGAGGAGCTGCTTGGGGAATCTATATCGGGATGGTAGTCTACTTCATAGGCATAAGCTACGCAGGGATATCAGTATCAGCCGCAGTACGTCTTCTAGGTCTAGACACATACAAGCCCGTAGCTCGAATAGGTGAACTACTAACGGTAGTCGCGCTGATCCTAGGTTCGCTCGCCATCGTGTTCGACCTAGGTCAACCAGTAAGAGGTCTCATCAATATGTTCCAATATGGGCGACTAATGTCACCACTTTTCTTCACATTCAGCGTCATAGCGACAGGATATCTCTGGGCTACTCTCGTATTCATGTATATATCAGGGAGGAGAGACGCAGCCATAATGAAACAGAAGAAGATACGCGCGCCTTGGCTATTCAGCATCCTGTCAGGAGGATATACAGACACATCTAGAGTAAGAGAAAAACAGACCAGAGCCTTACGGTGGCTCGCGATAGGGATCCTTCCATTGCTAGTCCTGGCACACTCATTCCTCGGCTTCCTCTTCGGGCTTCAGGGAGGTAGACCAGGTTGGTTCGGCGCCATACAAGCTCCTGCCTTTGTGACAATTGCAGCTGCATCAGGCATTGCAGCCCTAATCATAATAGCTGCCATCATTCGACGAGTCTACGGTATGCAGGATGTGTTGAAGATGGATATGTTCAAGGGTCTAGGCACGTTCATGGGCGCTGTAACAGGGGTCTACATTTACATGATTATTGCCGAAATGTATGTTATGAGGTATGCAAGCCCCTACGAAGAGGGATTAATCGCTGAAGCTATGCTATTCGGACAGTTCGCTCCTGCATTCTGGACAGAAATATTCTCATTCGTCGGTGCATTCCTAATTATCTTCGTAATGTTCGCTCGCAAAAGCTACAGTCTAGGAGGAATAGTCACATCCGCAGTTCTAGTCAGCATAGGTGCCCTACTGGCACGAAACCTGATAATAATCCCCTCACAGGTTATCGGTATGATGCTACCTTATGCAACAGGCGTCTACATACCGTCATGGATAGAAATATCAGTAGTAACAATGCTCTTCGCACTGGGGATATTAATCTACGGAATATTCACCAAGGTATTTCCCATAATTGAGTTACCAGATGAAAGTGGAGGTGAAAGCCGATGAGCAAAGCACTCGCAGGACTAACCGCAATAATCGGCCTGGTAATAATGGCCATAGGGCTCTCAGGAGTAGCTCCTATAGGACCCACAACAGGCCCAGCTATAAGCAACCCAACCATCCCATTCGCAGCAGCGTTCTGGGTACTGGGAATAATGGTCGTGCTCTTAACACCCCTAGCATACGTCCTCGGTAAAGAATAACAAGGAATCAATATGTCTGTTATGAGTGACTCCAGTCAAAGAGAGAATGTAAAAGATGTGGAGCTTGCGGATTTAGCGGAGACCAGATCTAGCTTCTACAAACTTTTCAGCGTACTATACTTAAGACTCCCCGATAAAAGATTCATGGTATCTCTCCACAGACTCTTATCTGAGCCTGGAATCACCGACTACCAAAATATCCCTGAAAAGATGGTGAAAAGCTTCAAGGCTATACGAAAGCTCTCACAGTCAAAAAAAGATGACGATAAGGAACTCATAGTGGAGTATACACGGCTACTAAGAGGCTATCGACCCAATAAACTTCCGCCACCACCATACGAATCTGTCTACAGAGGCCAAGGCCAAGTATTCGGCTCCATAACCTCCAAAGTATATGAAGAATACCGCAACTCCGGGGTGGAGGTGGCCGATGATTACAAAGGGGAACCACCTGATCATATAGGCATAGAACTAGACTTTATGAGCCATCTATGTCAATTAGAGGCGCAAGCATGGAAAACAAATGACTACGAGAAGTCACTATCACTATTAAACACTGAGAGGAAGTTCCTCGAAGAGCACATAATGATGTGGGTCTACAATCTTTGTGATCATCTTAAACGGCATAGCGAAACAGGTTTTTACCGAAGTATAGCTGAGGCGACTGAGAGCTGGGTGGCTTTTGATAATGAGCAGATCAATAACATC